>JAGVTM010000285.1 GCA_019136785.1 Chloroflexota bacterium
GGTGACGTATCACCGGGCGCGTGCCGGCAAATACCACCTGCTGGAACTGCCGCGCCGCATCATGGGCCACCGCCAGCGCATTACCAGCCAGGCAGATCGCCTCGGTCTGGCGCCGCGTTACCAGCCGGCGGAAGATGATCCCGATGATGCCCTGACCATTCCCCTGCCGCCCGTGCAGATTGTGGATTTGCGCCAGGAACTGCGCAGCGGCAACCGTTCCATCTTCAGCCGCGATTTGCAGCAGGCTATCAGCGAAACCCTGGCGCGGCGTGAGCAGCTAATCCTGTTTCTCAACCGCCGCGGCACAGCCACCTTTGTTATTTGCCGCGATTGCGGCCTGGTGCTCAGATGTCCCCGCTGCGACATTCCCCTCACTTACCACCGCCCGCACATGCAGCTTATCTGCCACCACTGCGGGCGGCGGGAAGCCATTCCGCAGGAGTGCCCCCAGTGTGGCTCTCAACGCATAAAATACTTTGGCTTGGGTACGGAAGAACTGGAAGATCGTGTGCAGCAAATGTGGCCCCAGGCGCGCATTGTGCGGTGGGATCGGGACACGACTGCCGGCAAAGAAAAACATGAAGCGCTGTTAGCCAGCTTCATTGACCAGCAGGCGGACATTCTGGTGGGGACGCAAATGATTGCGAAGGGGTTGGACTTGCCCCTGGTCACCCTGGTGGGCGTGGTCTCCGCAGACGTAGCCCTGGGGCTGCCCGACTATCGCAGCGGCGAACACACCTTCCAACTGTTGGCTCAGGTAGCCGGTCGCGCCGGGCGTGGGCTGTTGGGCGGGCGCGTCATCATCCAGACCTACCAGCCAGAGCATTACGCCATCCAGGCGGCTGCCGACCATGACTTTGTCAGTTTTTACCTGGACGAAATCCGCTTCCGCACCCAGCATAGCCTGCCGCCCTTTCGCCGCCTGGCCCGCTTGATGCTGGCTGATGTTAACGACAACCGGGCGCAGCGCGAAGCCACGCTGTTAGCCCAGGCTTTGCGCCAGGAAGCGCAAGCCCTGGCGCTCAGCGCCACCGAAGTCCTCGGCCCCACCCCCCCCTTCTTTAGCCGCGTAGACGGTCGCTACCGCTGGCATATTCTCCTCCGTTCCCCCGACCCCACCCGCCTGCTGCGCCAGGTCACCATCCCCTCCCGCTGGACTGTTGACATTGATCCTGTCAGTTTGCTTTAGCAGGGCGCGATCCGTGAAAGCCGGTCAAAAACATGCTATTTCGAGCCTTCTTCGGCGGAAAATTCTGTGCAAATGGCGAGGTGAGCGGGATTCCTCGTTTCACTCGGAATGACAACTGGTGCTCTTGCTGTCTTAGCCTGTAGGGTGTTTTTGCCAGTCCATCGGAAGTATTTGTCATGACTCATCTCTCAGAAAACAGCCGCAGACTTGCCATTCATCATGTCGTGGTGAAAAACAGCCCGGCGCCTGGGCTGGTTTTGACGCTGAATGATGTGTGCCTGCTGGTGCTGCCTGAGCATTCTTTGACAGATCGGACTGAACCTACACCCGGTTTAGATAGTTTGCTGAAAGAACTCCTTCCCCATCTGGGACCGCAAGCAACGCTTATTACGCTAGGCGACCCCGTAGACCTGGCTCACGTGCACGCGGCCGTCTCACCGCTGCTAAATTATCAGTTGTGGGTGGCGATCAAGCGTAAAACGCCAGGAGCCGTTGAGGATCGGACGGCTTTACCAGAGGAGCATTTTGGGGCGCTGGTGCATACTCGTTATTCAGGCGCGCTGCGGCATACCAGGACGCGGATTCAATATACATATTGTCCTGCCTGCGATAAGACAACCAAAGATTATGGCGGCAAAAAGCATACGTATAATTCGTATGGGACTTTGTTGTCCGACATCTGGCGAGATATTGAGGCGGACCTGACCGGAGACCTTAGCCCGGTGATTGAACGATTTGCCGATCTGTTTGGGTTGGAGGCGTATCGGGAGATGGTTGTGTTGGATTGCCGTTCTCGATTTGCCGTGGGCGCGGTCGAGGAGGCGCCTTTGGCCCAACCCAAGCCACCTTATGTCACAGCAACCATGTGGCAAGAGCCGGAGCTAGCCGCCATCGCCGCACAAAGCCGGTTGCTGCAAGGCGATTGTTTGGAAAACTTGCGCCTTTTACCAGAGAACTCGGTGGACTTTGCCTTTATTGATCCGCCCTATAATCTGGGTAAAAACTACAACAACTATGCGGATGATTTATCCATTCAGGAATATTTTACCTGGTGCGATGCCTGGATGGCGGAAATAGCCAGGGTTCTCAAGCCAGGACGGACGCTGGCAGTGTTGAATATTCCCTTGTGGGCGATTCGACATTTCTTGTATCTGGAGACAATTTTGACGTTTCAGTCCTGGATAGCCTGGGATGCGTTATCTTTTCCGGTGCGCATGATTATGCCGGCACATTACGCCATCCTCTGTTTTAGCAAGGGAGAGTCCAGGCCATTGCCGGGGTTGGTCGGCGAGGCAGGAGTGTTTGATCTGCCTGGCGCACCCCAGAGTTTCCAACCGTTGCAGCCCATGACCGACGGTTTCTGTCTGCGCGCCCGCTGTGTTAAAGAACGAGCCGCCCATGGGCCAGATGACCGCGCACAATTGACCGATTTATGGTCGGACATACATCGCTTAAAACATAACAGCCGCCGCGTGGATCACCCCTGCCAACTGCCGCCGCAACTGTTGTATCGTTTGATCTCTATTTTCACCAGGCCGGGGGAGATTGTGCTAGACTGTTTTAATGGCGCGGGTACAACCACTTTGAGCGCCCACCAATTAAGGCGGCGCTATATCGGCATGGAGTTGGCTGAGAAGTATCACGCCATGGCTGCTGACCGGCACCAGGAAGTGATGATGGGGCTGGACCCGTTTCGCAAGGAACAGCGGCAGTTAACGGAGAAAAATAGCCCGGTGGAGCGGATGCCAAAGCGGCAGTACGAAGTGCCAAAGAAAGTATTGCAGCTTGAGGTGAGGCGAGTGGCGCAAGCGCTGGATCGCCTGCCTTCCCGCGACGATATGATTCAGTGGGGGAAATACCCCATTCGCTATTATGATGAATATTTTGCCAGTTGGGGCGAAGTTTGCGCGGCGGCGCGCCATGATGGGATGACGGAGACGCGGACGGTAGAAAGCGGCAATGGGGCGGGGCAGTTGAGTCTTTTTGACCTGGGGAGCGAGGACGCCAGACGGCGCAAATAGGATGGGATATAATAGGCATGGCACTGCTCAATTTGTTCCATTACCTGTTTGATTGCTGGAGGCTACTTGAACGAATCCACACAAGACACCAATGAACGCACCCGCCTGATTCGTTGGGCTGATCCCATGCAGATTCTGGCGGAGGGCCAGGCGTTGAGCGGGCTGGAGTATATCAGCCGGCTGGCGGATGGTCGCCTGCCTGTGCCGCCTATTGCGGCGTTGATGGGCTTTTCCTTCACCGAAGTGGCGGCTGGCCGGGTCGTGCTCAGCGTGACGCCGGCGGAGTACCATTACAATCCGTTGGGGACGGTGCATGGCGGGCTGGCGGCGACGTTGTGCGACTCAGCTATGGCTTGTGCCGTGCACACGATGCTGCCTGTGGGTAAAGCGTATACAACGCTGGAACTGCACGTCAACTACATTCGCCCCATCACCCAGGAGACGGGCGTGCTGCGCTGCATTGGTCACGTTATCCACGTGGGGCGGCGCATGGCTACGGCTGAAGCCCGCCTGGTAGATGCCCAGGACAAATTGTACAGCCACGGCACGACCACCTGTCTGGTGTTGTAGGCGGGGGCGGCTGGCATGTCTATTTATTTGCATGATATTCCCCTGGATACGGCGCAGACGCGCTTTGCGGAAGCCCTGGCGGCGGCGGGGTTGGGCGGGCTGCTGGAGGTGGAGCAAATTCCGCTGGATGAGCGGGCGGTGGGGCGAGTGTTGGCGGAACCTGTGTGGGCGCGGCTGTCCTCGCCTCATTACCACGCCGCGGCCATGGATGGTTTTGCCGTGCGCGCCCGGGATACGGTGGGGGCCACGCTGACGCAGCCGGTGACGCTGCGGTATGGGGCGCAGACGGTTTACGTGGACACGGGGGATCCGCTGCCGGCATTTGCCAACGCTGTCGTACCAATTGAAGAAGTTGAGTCTATCACCGATGAAGGCGAACTGGCGGCAGATCCGCGCCGCCCGCCAGGGATACGCCTGCGGGCAGCGCTGCCGCCGTGGAAACACGTACGCCCGCTAGGGGAAGATATGGTGGCCACGCAATTGGTGCTGCCGGCAGGCCACACCCTGCGCCCGGTGGATTTGGGGGCGATTGCCGGCAGCGGTCATGACAAAATCAGCGTGGCCCGCCACCCGCGCGTGGCGGTGCTGCCCACAGGCACAGAACTAAAACCGGTGGGCGAACCGGTGCAAGAGGGGGACATTATCGAGTATAACTCGCTGGTGCTGGCGGCTCAGGTGAATGCCTGGGGGGGACAGGCCACCCGCTTCCCCATTATCCCCGATGACGCCGCCCGCATTCGGGAACAGGTGCGCGCGGCGGCGGAGACGCATGATTTGATTTTGCTCAACGCCGGCTCCTCGGCAGGTTCTGAAGATTACGCGGCGGACGTGGTGGCGGAATTGGGGCAACTGCTGGTGCATGGCGTAGCCGTGCGCCCTGGACATCCGGTGATTTTGGGTTTGATCCAGCGCGCGGGGGACGCCGCTGCGCCGCCCTGGGTTCCCATTATTGGCGTGCCCGGCTATCCCGTGTCGGCGGCGCTGACCGGGGAAATCTTTGTGGAACCGCTGCTGGCGCGCTGGCTGGGGCGACCCGCGTCCGCGCCGCAGACGGTACAGGCTACTTTAACGCGCAAGACCACGTCGCCCGGTGGGGATGACGATTATGTGCGGGTGGTGGTGGGACAGGTGGGGCAGCGGACGCTGGCGGCGCCCCTGACGCGGGGGGCGGGCGTGATTTCGTCGCTGGTGCGGGCGGATGGGATTGTGGTGTTTCCGCGCGGGTCACAGGGATTGCCGGCAGGCGCCGAGGTGACCGTGCGTCTGTACCGTTCGCCACAAGAGCTGAGCCGTACCATTCTGGCTATTGGCTCGCACGACTTAACCCTGGACTTGCTGGCGCAATTTCTGGCCGGGCGGGAGCGGCGGTTGGTCTCCACCAACGTAGGCAGTCTGGCGGGACTGGTAACGCTGCGGCGGGGGGAAGCGCACCTGGCCGGGTCGCACTTGCTAGATACCACGACGGGGGAATACAACGTGTCTTACGTGCGCCAATATTTGCCTGGTGTACCCGTGAATTTGGTGGCGCTGGTGGGGCGGGCGCAAGGACTGTTGGTGCGGCGCGGCAATCCGCTGCGCATTTTGGGGCTGGCTGATTTGACCAGGCCCGACGTTCAGTTCGTGAATCGGCAGCGCGGGGCGGGTACGCGCGTGCTGTTGGATTACCACCTGGCGCAGTTGGGATTGGCGGCGGCGGACATTGCCGGGTATGAGCAGGAGGAGTACACGCATCTGGCGGTAGCGGCGGCGGTGGCATCGGGGCGGGCGGATTGTGGGCTGGGCATTGCGGCAGCGGCGGCGGCGCTGGAACTGGAGTTTATCCCCCTGTTTTCAGAACGGTATGATCTGGTGATTCCGCGAGAGCATTACGACAGCCCGCTGTTGGCGCCGTTGCTGGATTTGTTGCAGAGCAAGGAACTGCGGCAGATGGTGGGGAGTTTGCCGGGGTATGATGTAAGCGTGATGGGGATAATCAATAATTAATTGGTGAATTGGTGAATTGGTGAATAGTTAATGACGACGTGTCTGACGACGTGTCTGACGACATTATGAGTATTTTTGCCGGCATGTAGCCTCGGCTCTGCCTCTGAGTATAATGGGAGCCTGACCTGACCGCGATACTGGCTGCATATGAAACTAAAGATCCAACTGAACGACATTGAAGAACTCATAGAAGTGACCCGCAAGGGGGACCAGTTGTTTGTGACGCGAGCGGGCCAGACAACGGCGGTGCGACTGCTGGCGCGCGACGGCGCGTCTTTCTTGCTGGAGCGAGCAGCGGTAGATGGCCAGCCGGTAGGGCGTATTCGCGCCGCCGGCGCAGCGCTGGATCGCACGCGCCGCCAACTGTGGGTGAACGGACAGATGTTTACCTATGCGCGCGTGCCCGAACGGGCTGAACCAACGGGCCACAGCGGCGACGCCTCGCTGTCTGCCGGCATTCCGGCAGTCGTGTCCCAGGTGTTGGTAGAAGTAGGCAGCCAGGTAAATGCGGGCGACAAGCTGATTTTGTTGGAATCTATGAAAATGGTTATCCCTATCGCCGCCCCCTACGACGGGGTGGTCACAGCTATCAACTGCCGCGCTGGCGAGGCTGTCCAGCCCGGCAACCCGCTGGTGGCATTGGAGCAGGCGTAACGCCTGCCGAGGAACGATGGCATGAAACAAAACCGCTTGAACCGCCTGACCGGGGAAATTCTGGACAATGGCCTGGACGGCATCGCCCTGGTGCCTGGGCCCAATATGGTGTACGTCAGCGGCATCCACAGCCATCTGAGCGAGCGCCCTATTGTGCTGTTTCTGCCGGCAGATGATGACCCGGCCATCATTATCCCCATGCTAGAGGCGATGAAGGCGAAAGATGCCGGCATCCCGCCGCAGCGTATCTTTGCCTGGACAGATGAAGAAGGGTATACGGGCGCTTTCCAACAGGCGTGCGCTTTTCTGGAGCTTTCTGATTACCTGCTGGGGGTGGAATCCCTGTATATGCGCGTGTTGGAGTATGAACTGCTCAAACGATACGCGCCTGGCGTGAACATAGCCCACGCCGACCCGGTGATGACGGCGCTGCGGCTGACAAAGGACGCCAGCGAAATGGCGGCCATGGAGCGCGCCGTGGCGGTGGCGGAAAGGGCTATTGAGCGGCTTATTCCCCGCTTGAAAATTGGGCAGACCGAAAAACAGATAGCGGCCATGCTGACGCAGGAATTGATGGATGCGGGCGCGGACGCCGTGGCTTTTGCGCCTATTGTTTCCGCCGGGCCCAATGGCGCTTCCCCTCATGCCGTGCCCACCGACCGTCCCATTCAGGCGGGCGATCTGCTGATCATTGACTGGGGCGCGCTGGTGGATGATTATCCCTCGGACATCACGCGCACTTTTGCCGTTGGCCCCCTTGACCCCGAACTGCGGCGCATTTATGAGGTGGTCAAGGCAGCCAATGAAATGGGCAAACAGGCTGCCGGCCCCCAGGTGGCTTGTCAGGAAGTGGATCGCGCCGCTCGCGGCGTCATAGATGACGCGGGTTACGCCGCCTATTTCATCCACCGCACCGGGCATGGATTGGGTCTGGAAACGCACGAGCCGCCTTTCATGATGGAAGGGAATGAACAGCCGTTGGGCGTGGGGAACGTGTTCACAGTGGAACCTGGCATTTACCTGCCCGGTCGCGGCGGCGTGCGCATTGAGGATGACGTAGTCATCACACCCGGCGGCTACCGTTCGCTAACCAGTTTCACCCGTGATCTGATCCAGGTTGGGGCATGACGTGTTTGCTGGCATGAACAAGCGAACAGGCTCTGCCTGGCGGCGGGTCTGGCTGGCGCTGGGCGGCATGTTGTGGCTGGCAGGGTGCGTTAATAATCTCCGTATTCCCCCGTCGCCCGCGCCCACCCTGACGGCGACAGCCAGTCCGGTAGAACCGGCGACAGTAACGGATGCGCCGCCTGCGGTAGAAACAGTCGCAGCGCCATATCCGCCCCCGCTGCCCACGCGCACGCCGCCGGCTTATGTGCTTCCCAGTCCGGTTGCCAGCCGGACGCTGCCGGCATATCCCGCTATTACCGCCACCCCTTCGCCGCCAGCCACAGTCACGCCGCCGCCCACCATTTCCTGGCCTTTTGTGGCTTATTTTGCCCTCTTCCCGGCGCACCCGCTGCCGCCGCCTACGCCCACAGCCACACCCACTGTCACCCCGGC
>JAGVTM010000667.1 GCA_019136785.1 Chloroflexota bacterium
TTTTCCTGGAAGTTAAACTGTTTGTCAAGCAAAATTCACGCGATGATGACGGCTGCCGGCAGAAGCCGGCAGCAACTGGCAGCAGCCGCCAGCGAGCGGAATGCCGTTGGTTCACGATTTTTCGACAGTACGGGGCAAAGTTACGGGCGCAGCAGAATTTTGCGCACGCCTGGCTGGGCAGCGTGCGCCATGGCCGCCAGAGCGTCCGCCAGCGGATAGCGACCATCTATCAGGGGTTCGACCGCAATCTGGCGTTGGGCAAGGAGGCGCAAAGCAGGCGCAAACGGGCCGCAGCGGGAACCAATGACTGTGATTTCATCTACTACCAGCTTCGTCAGGTTAATAGTAACGCTGCCGGCAAAAGTGCTTTTCAACACCAGCGTCCCCAGTGGGCGCACCAGTCGCAGCGCATTAACCAGACCTTGATCATTGCCCGTTGCTTCCACCACCACGTCAAAGCTGTTGTCCGGCACGTTGTCCACGAGCGCGGTAGTCATGCCCATAGCCGCCGGCAGTTCCAGGGAGGCTGTCCGCCGCCCTAACAGGGTTACAGCCGCCCCGGTCAGGGCCAGCGTTTGCGCAATCAGCATACCCAAACGGCCCGGGCCCACTACCGCCGCCGCCTCGCCTGGGGCCAGCGTTAGCTGTTCGGTAATGCGAAGGGCGGCAGCCAACGGCTCGGTGAAAACAGCCATCTCATCCGGCACGTTGGCGGGTACGGGCATCAAGTTCGTCAAAGGCAGGGTTATATACTCAGCAAATGCGCCATCCTTGTCCAGGATGCCCAGCACGCGCCGCTGTGGACAATGCTCAGGCCCCGCCTGGGTGCAGATAGAACAGCGCTGGCAGCCTAAATTGATGCCCCCCACCACCCGCCGCCCAATCCAATCCGTATCGGCGGCGGACTCCACCAGGCCCACAAACTCGTGGCCCAGGACGCCGCGATGGGCGCCATAGCCGCGCACGATTTCCAGGTCGGTGCTGCAAATGCCGGCACACAACACGCGGATCAGCGCCTCAGCCGGGCCAGGCTGCGGCTGCGCGTAATCCGGCAGCAGTTGTAGACCGTCATCGCTCAGGTAAAGCGCTTTCATGATACCAGGTGTGGAAACTGCTCACGACCTATGTCAAGGTGATGGAGACGCTGTCGCGCCAGCTTCCGGTAGGAGCGCCGCCGCGTCCAGCCAGGCGTCTAGCTGACGCAGCAGCGGGAGTAACACGTCCGGGGGCGTTTCATTCCATCCCCAGGCAGCCACGCCCTGATCCGTGCGCAGCGCCAGCACATAAAGCGTGGCAAATTCAAAGGGTTCGCCGGCGGTAGGTCTGGCTGCCGGCACAATGAGCGCATTTTCTACAGACAGCGGGCGTGTAGCCGAAATTGTGGACGTAACCGTCAACATGGTTCCAGCCGCCACCGTTTGTACCACATTTTCCGCCGATATGCCGCCAATTTCCAGATTTCCATCTGGGAACAGGGTCGCCCTGCCGCCGTCAGCCCTCTGATAGAACAGGAGCGCCGCCCGCGGCAGCGGCAGCGGCGGCGCGGGCAGCGACGTTTCCGCGGCTGTGGCAGCCAATAAGGGTTCCAGTTGATCATAAAGCGGCAGCAGCGTGGTCGGCAGCGCCAGGTCAGGGCAGTTAATGGTCACCAGCGAACTGCCGGCAGCCTCGGCGATAAAGAGCGTGTCGTCAGGATAATCCAGGCAGCGACTGCCATAGCTGGATGCCAGATCAAGCTGCCGCCAGGCAACCAGCCAGTCTGCCCATTCGGAACCAACAGTAGACGGCGGCTCGACAGCGCTGGCAGTCGCCAGCCAACGCCATAAGGTTCCGTCAGCCGTCAGCGCCAACGTCTGCGCCACATTGTAGGCGGACGCGCGGCGGCGCAAACCCAACACAGCGCCCGGTGGGAAATGGGGCCCCAGGTTAACAGCCATAAAGTTTTCCACGCTGGCCAGGAAAACGGGGTCTGCCAGCCAGCCTGCGCCTTGCTGCGGAACCAGGGGCAGTTCATAGGAGAAGTGTACGCACCGGTCACAATCGTCTGGCAGTTCAGCCAGTTGGCGATTGAGCAGGGCGCCTTGTATTTCCAGCAGCACCGCTGCCTGGTTGGTTTTGACCAGTTGACGACCTGTTGGTACATCCGTGATAGTGAGCTGATTGCCCACCGTGCCCACCAACTCGCGCTCCAGTCCCAGAGCAGGAATGGCATAGCGCAGCGCCAGCACGGGCGTGTCAAATGGGATGTCAGTGGGGCGCAGCGGCGTGGCCGCCGCCGTGAACGTGGGGGAGGGTGTGGCAGTAGGGAGAAAGGTCGGGGTAGGGTAGAGTGTGGGGAGGACGTGGGCTGCAGTGGGGGATGCCGCGGGAAAGGGCGAGGCGCTGGCGGGCAATTGCGTAGCAGCCGGCGTTACGTCCAGGTTTGAACGCATACAGCCGCACAGGGCAAAACCCAACAGCAGATAGATGCCGGCAGCCCCCCACTCTCTCCAGGTGTTCCTGGCGCGAATGGGCCCAAAATTAATGGCTGGTCTATTGCGCATTCTCGCCTGCCAGACTGTCGTCAGGCGGGTGCCTGGCTCACGCCGCCGCCGGTTTCAAGAAAGGGATTTCACCCTTCTCCCAACTGACCAGGAGGGGAATAGCCGTAAAGATGGAGCTATACGTGCCGCTGAAGATACCGACCAGCAGGACGCCAATGAAGGAGCGAATAGATTCGCCGCCAAACAGCAGGATAGCCACCAGCACAAACATGGCGCTTAACTGGGTCGCCAGAGAACGGTGAATGGTCTCCAAAATAGAGCGGTTGACGAGGGTTTCGTAATCTTCCAGCGGGCGGCGCGTCACATTTTCGCGGATGCGGTCGAACACGACAATGGTGTCTTGCAAACTGAAGCCAGCCACGGTGAGAACGGCTGTCAGGAACAGGGCGTCCACTTCCCAACCGAGTAACATGCCGGCAATGGACATGAAGCCAAAAATGATCAGAATATCGTGTACCATAGCCGCCACGGCGCAGGCGCCATAACGGAACGGGTTGGGCACCTGGCGAAAAGAGAACATAATATAAACGAGAATAATGATCGCGGCTACGGCAATCGCTACCACCGCCGCCTGCCGCACCTCCCCGCCTACAGCCGGGCTGACGCTCTGCACCAACGTTCTTTGCGGGTCCAGGGGCCCGATTTCAGCGATTAAGGCGTCTTCAATCGCCTGCGCCCGCTCTGGGGTCACAAACTCGGTGCGAATCTGCCAGGCATTTTGCTCGCCGCTGCCTTCATAGGAAATAATGGATGGGTTAGCGATGTCGAATTCATTGAAGACCTGGCGGATCGCATTTTCCGTAGCCGTCTCTGTAAATACGACCTCAAAGCGCGTGCCGCTGCGGAAGTCCACGCCCACTTGAAAAGGCGAGCCGCTGGTTATCCAGGAAGCAATCATGGCAATTAAGCCAATGCCAATGAGAATGCCCGAAAGAAGAAAATAAACTTTGCGACGTTGTACAATCGTAAACATAGGTCAATCCATCATGCGGGCAGAACGCCATCTGCGCCACGGTAGTTTCTTATAGCCCTAACAAGGCTTTGTGCTTGCTCAACCAGCCGGCGCCGTTGCCAATGATGAGGCGGACAAAGGTGCGCGTCACGGTCACAGCCGTAAACATACTGATGAGCACGCCAATGGTCAGCGTGATGGCAAAACCTTGCACCGTGCTGGCCCCAAAATTGCGACCAAAGATGAAGAGGATAAAACAGATGATCAAGGTGGCGATATTGGAGTCCCGAATAGAGGTCCAGGCGCGCGCGAAACCGTCGTGAATGGCCTCATTGATGTCTCCACCGCGACGCAGTTCTTCCTTCATGCGCTCAAACACCAGAATGTTGGCATCTACCGCCATACCTGTAGACAAAAGGAAGCCGGTGATTGCCGGCAGCGTCAGGGTCACGCCAATCCACTTAAAGAAAGCAAAGTTCAGCAGCGCATAGATAATGAGAGCCATATCCGCCAATAGCCCTGGCACACGGTAGTAGACGAGCATAAACAGCAGCACAATCAGGACGCCGATTGATCCGGCGCGAATACTAAACTCCACCGACTGCGTGCCCAACGTGGCCCCAATCTGGCGGGTGGCCTCGATGCGCAGGGGCACGGGCAGGCTGCCATAGTTCAGTTGCAGTGCCAGGGTCTGCGCCTCTTCCAGAGTGAACTGTCCGGTGATTTGACCACTGTCACTCAGCACGTCGTTGATGGTTGGGCTGGAAATAACGCGCTTGTCCAGCACAATGGTCAGGAACTGCCCCACGTGAGTGGACGTATGCGCTTCCAGCAGGTCAGCGCCCTCCGGCGTCATCTCAAAAGAGACGAAGAAATCGCCAAATTGACCGCTGCCGGCAGTCGCTGACGCCAGTTTGTCTCCGGTGAGCACGGTAGGATAGGTGGGGGCAGGCGCCAACTCCGCTTCAGCCTCTGTGCGACCATTCTCTAATTCACAGCGGGAAATGCCTTCGTCGTGCGTGGTACGAATGCACATGCCTTCTGGCAGGGGTTGGGTCGCCGTGTCTACGAACTCCAGCAGCGCCGTGCCCTGGATCAGGGAAAAAGCGTCATCCGGGTTATCAATACCTGGCAGTTCTACCAAAATGCGGCGTTCCCCTTCTAGCTGCACTACTGGCTCAGACACGCCCAATCCGTTAATGCGCTGGCTGATGATACTGCGAGCCGTATCCATCTGCTCTCGCGTAATGGCCTCATCTGCCGGCACGTCAGCCTCTAGCAGCACTTGCAAACCGCCGCTCAGATCAAGCCCTTGATGAATTGGGAAGTTTTCGTTTAGGGCCATCCAGATGGCTGCCGCCACCAGGCCAACAATCATTAACAACCAAAACAAATCACGTCGGACCATAAGATTTAGTTACCATGCTACAGACAGGTTAAATTCTAAAACCACATGCGCCAGGGGGTTGGCAACACAAAGCGGCATGGATTATAGGAGGATCGAAGGATTGCGCAAGCGCGGCGACGTGCCGGCAGCAATTCTTAATTTGAACGGGCTGGCTGCCTGGGCTAATGGTGGAAACAAATGTAAGGGAAGCCCCCCATCCCCCAACCCCCTTCCCCCAGGGGGAAGGGGGCTTTCGGAGAGGGCAAGGGGCACGCAGCGCCCCTCGCCCTCTATGACCCGCCCCTGGCAGCAATTCAGCCGCAGGCTGTGGCCAAAATGAGAATTGCTGGCGCGCCTGTGTACTGGCAGCCAAAAGCCGCCAATTTCCAAAATTCGGGCTAAAACATATTGACAAACAGGGGGCAACAGGCGTATGATGTAGGCAAATACAGTCTATAGCGCCCCAGATGCACAAAAGACTGGTTGTGATTAATAAGCGGTTTTTGAGTCTCCTCTAGTGCGCCCACACGCTTTCGATGTCGAGGGAAGCACCCGATCGAAGCCAACGTCTGTCCTTAGCCACCAAGAGACTCGCGGACATATCTCCGCCCAAAGCGCAACCATCTCAAGGTCTTTTGTCCACATCTGGGGCTTTTTTTGCCTCTTACTCCCTCAGGCGTCTCCAGCTCTCCCCGGCAAATCCCCTTCAGGCAACACACGCGCAAAAATGAGTGTGTCGCTCAGCGCCCCACTGCGCGGGTTGCGCCGGTGGCAGCGCAACGTGCCTTCTAATTCATAGCCGGCGCGGCGGGCTACAGCCGCGCTGCGCTCGTTGCGTACATCGCAGTGAATCTCTACCCGCCTGGCGCCCAAAACCGAAAAAGCAAAGTCGGTGATCCCCCGCACCGCCTCCGTCACATACCCTTGCCCTTCATACCCCGTGCGCACCCAATAGCCAATCTCAAATCGGGGTATCGTCCAATCAATGCGGTGCAAGCCGCTGCCAACTACCTGAGTGTCCGTTCCCTTTAAGAAACAGACCAATGGTAAATCTGTACGCTGCAAAAACGCTGCGTGCGCCCGGCGTATCCACGCCTCCGACTCGGCCACAAGCGGTGGCTGGGGCGACTGCGCCCAATCCATCCACGCTTGCAGCCGTTTCCAAGAAGCGACGATAGCAGCGTTGAGGGGCGCCCCATCACCAGGGCGAGGGGAACGAATGGTAAGCCGTTCCGTCTCAAATTGATCAGGAAAGTCACGCAGGATGGGTAGCATCAGGTCCTTCTCAACCAATGTCCAGCGCAGAAGTTCAACTTCTTCGGAGAAGTTGAACTTCTAAATTACTCAATCATAACCCGCCAACACGGGCAGGAAATAATGCGTAGTCAGGTTGGAGGGTCCCACAAACTGGCTGACTGGATCGCTGATGTTGTTGGCGCGGTCGCGGGCAGTGATGGTGAAGGTATAGCTGGCTGCCGGGTCGCCTGTGTAGACGGCGCTGGTAGCCGTTGTGTCTTGCAGCCAAAGCTGCGGCGCGCCGCCATTTTCGGCTACCATGATCACGTAATCCTGCACGCCGCTGCCCAGATGATCGTCGCCGCTCCAGGTGAGGTTAATGGTCGCGCCCACCCGGGAAATCGCCAGAGAAACATCGGGGGCGCGGTGGTCTGTCTCGATGACGACAAACGGACGACCGCCAATCGGGTACAGGTAGGGATCCCAATCGGGCGGTTTGTTCTGATTGGTGGCTGCCGGCAATATCAAGGTATAAACATCGTTAACGGGCGTAATGACCTGGGTAGCGCCATCAGGCGTAATTAGCAGCGCCGAGGTGTCCGCTGCCGGCAGTTCGGCTACTTCCGTTTCGCCAAAGCGAGCCCACAAGCCGACAATGCGCTCGTTGGTGCTGGGGCGGTAGAAAGCAATCCACTCCTGCGGCCCATTGTAAGGATCGTCGCTGCCGGGCCGCTCCCGCCACAACGGCTCCACATTCTGCACATAGGTGGTCAGAACGCGAAACGCCTGGTAATTCAGCCGCGGCGATTCCGGCGTGGGGTGCTGGCGGAAACAGGCGGCGTCGGTGGGATTGCTAAATAAGCCGTTGGCGTCGCCCGCACACGGTTTGCTGGGGTCGGTGATCAGCATCCCGTTGGCGTCGCACAGTTCGCCGTTATGAGGTGGGAAGTCGGTATCTCGCGGCTGATTGCCGCAGCCGTCGTACAACTGGAAGTGAAAGACAGCATCGGCGCCGGCAAACATGGCATAGAAAGTGGTCTGGATGACGTAATCCGCCTGCTCAGTAAGAGTGGCGCGATAAGAACTGGTTTCGTCCCACGTGGGGCCCGGGTAGTCATTCCAGGCAGGCACGCCTGTTTCATCCAGCCAGATGGGTTTGCTCAGACCATGCCCGCCCAGGGAATTACCGGCGCGGAACACATGATACCAGGACTGCCAGGCATAATAATAACTATGCGTCGCCAGGATGTCGTGAAAGTAGGCGTGGGCGTCTGCCAGGGGATCGCTGTCGTAGATGTCCAGCACATTCTCATAGAAGTTAAGCAGGTCGCCAGAGAAGTTATTCGCCAGAGCGCCAAACAAAATCTGGGCTGTGGGATCGGCGCTTTTAGCCGCCAGATAGCCCACCTTGAGCAGCCGTGCATAATCTGCTACGCTGCCGTCCCAAAAACTGGGCAGGTCAGGCTCATTCCACATAGCCCAATGGGTGATGCCCACGCCCTCGGCCCAGCCGTTGGCCTGAGCCAACACCCCGCCCGGCTTGTAGCGGTTGACAGCGGCGGTCACAAACACGGCCCACTTGTTGTTCGGATTGATGCTCTTGCCTGGGCCGGGTACGTCGCTGCCATCCGTAAAAACTGGCTCATACAAGCCCATAGGCGTGGCAGTTTGCAGCGCATTTAAGGAGAGCGTCCCGCCAGGCGGCGGAGATGACGTTGTCGCCAGCCGGGCGGCGTCGCTGCCTGTCAGATAGAACTCAGGCGTCCCCAGCAAAATGGCGTTGAGGCTCAGTCCATGCGCCAGGTCTGCGGATATA
>JAGVTM010000324.1 GCA_019136785.1 Chloroflexota bacterium
AGCGCAGGTATGGCAACGCGGGCGTTTGGTTTCTGGTTACGCGCTGGCGAGCGGGCTAAAGCGCAAGGAGCAACGTTGGAAGCTCGCGCTTTCTTTGACCGCGCCCTGGATGCAGTTGCGCCAGCGGATTATGAGCGGCGCTGGCTGGCCCTGGTGGGACGGGAAAATGTTTTCAGCTTACGCGAGGAGCGACAGGCGCAGCGAGAAGATATTGAGGCATTGCTGGAACTGGCAGAATTACTTGATGATGATAACCGGCGAGCGCATGCGTTTTTCCAGCAGGCGCATTATGGGCTGCGGCTCAAAGCGTTCCCGTTGATGCTCCGCGCTGCCGAAGCGTCCATTGTGGCTGCGGGTCGTGCCGGTAGTTTCCTGGTTGAAGTAAAAGCGTGGATCATGAAAGTAACAGCCTTAACCTATCTGGGCGAGTGGAGCGCCGCTCAGCAAGCGGTTGAGGCCACCCTGAACAGGCTACCCCATATCGCGGACGACAGACAAAGAGAATATGCGCTAGGCGATCTGGCGTTTTACTACTCCCGCATAGGCGACTCATCTCGCGCCCTGCAATTGATGCAGCAGGGCGCGGAAGCAGCACGCCGCGCCAACGACCGTCTAAAGGTGAGCCGGTTAGGCGTGAATGTCGGTTTTGTCAATGTCCAACTGGGACGTTATGCAGAGGCTTGCGCCGCATTTGAAGAAGGCTTGGCCTTTGCCGAAGCGCTTGGCGATCAGGCTTTGCAGACTAGCCACCGATATAACTTGAGTTATGCGTACTGGTCTCGCGGTGATCAGGAAATAGCCTGGAAAGTAGGCCAGCAAGCTCTACAGGAATTTAGAACTGCTGGTCAGAACACGCTTGGCCACGCCTGTTGTCTGACCTATCTGGGGATTTATTTGAAAGAGGCAGGCGACTTGTCCGCCGCCGCTGCCTATCTGGCAGAAGCCCGTGCAATGTATGCCAGCATAAAGGCAAACTCGTATAGGATGGAAGCGCAGGCTGTGGAGGCGTGCTGTATGTTAGCGCAGCAGCGACAGGAGGAAGCTCGGCAGTTAGCTACCGAAGTATGGGCCTATATACGTGCATATGGAACAGGTGGAATGGACTTTCCATCACGGGTATACATCTATCTGGCTGATGTGTTGATGGCTGTTGAAGAGACAGACGCCTCAGCCAATCAGGTGATAGAGCTGGGATATAATGAACTGATGCATAGGGCAGCGAAGATCAGCGACGCTGGTTGGCGACGTTCATTTCTAGAGAACGTGGCCGAGAATAACACTATTCTTGAACGATGGGCAAAGATGTCTACAAAAGAGTAATTGACCGGTGATTGTCCAGGAGTTCCCCATGCGCGGGGCGCACCAGGCGGCAAGCTTACGGCAAGCCACAGCCTGCCCCGATCTTGCCGAGGGGACGCAGAATTTCGCGGATGGCGCGGATTTGTTTTGTGGCGGGTTTAGGAGTGGCTCCCTTGACCCCTGACCACCGCTACTCACCTTTTTGAAAGAGGGTAACATCTATTGGATTGTTTGGCGCCGCAAGCTGGTGCATATCCCTCAATTTGCGACATCCCCGGCCACATTAGCCGCAAAATCGGCGGCAAATGCCGGCGGAATACGGATCGGCTGCCCCGTTTTCAGATCAATCCACACCCATAAAGCTCGCGCCCGCGCCAACAAAACGCCGTCCGTGACGCGCGTAATCGTGTAGTGGCGCACCGCCGACGCTCGCCGCACGTCCGAAATCCAGGTGGCAATTTCCAGTTCGTCGTTGAGCCGCGCCGGCAGCAGATATTCGATGCGGTATTCGCGGGCAACGATGCCAAAGCCGGCTGCCGTCATGCGCTCCATAGACCAGCCGTAAGCGTAGAGGATTTGAATGCCGGCATCTTCCGTAAACGCCACGTAATTGGCATTGTTCACGTGCTGTGCCGGGTCCAGGTCGCGCCACAACACCCGCTGCCGCAGCCGGAACACCCCCGGCGGCGCGGGCGGCGGCGGCGGAAACGGATCCCGCTTTTCCCCCAGGTGGGACACGCCTTCGGGCACGAAAGTCTGAATCATTTCCTCAGGCACAATCACCGGGCGAAACGTGGCGGAATTGACGTAGACCCAATCCGTATGCCCCTGCGCAACCAGTTGGTTTGTCCCCGCCAGCCGCATGTCATACATGCGCCGCGACCGCACCCGCCGGAAATCCCCCACCCAGGTAGTCACGTCTACCGACTGCTGGTGCAGCACCGGCTGCAAGTAGGTGATTTGCGTTTCGCGGATGAGCCACTGCTGCCCCACCTGCGCGTAATAATCCATGTCATAGCCCGCCGCCGCCGATGCATCGAACGCTGCTTCCTGCATGTAGCGCAAATAAGTGGCGTGGTTGAGGTGTCCATAGGCGTCGCACTCATAAAAACGGGCGCGAAATGTGGTCGTATAGGTGAGCGGCATCGTTCCTGTTCATTACCTCCCTGAAAATAGTGGTCGGCGGCGGAAGACGCCGCAGTGGCGAGTGGTGAGTGGTCAGAAAGTTTGTGAAGATTCGTGTGACCTGCCCTGAGCGCGCCCCGCCAGCGGGGCGCAGCGGCTGCCGTCCGTCGTCGAAGGGTTCGTGGCTAAAATCTTCTTTCCCTCTTTTGCCGGCAAAACAGGCGCAGCAGCCACAAGGGTCGTCGTATTTCGCGCCACACATTGGGCGCGGCGGCTGCCGCGTGCGCTGGCGGCAGCCCGCTTTGCGGGGGCGCATATTGGCGGCGCATGAAAAGCTGCGCCAGACGCGTCGTTCCCTCTTGAACCATTTCTACCCATTGCGCCTGGCGCGCGCCCGCGCACGCGGGCGCAGCGGCGGCTTGTGAGGGTAGCCAGAGCGGCAGCTTTTCCAGATGGGCGGCAAAGGCGGCGGCAAATTCCAGCGGCGTCTGGCTGGCGGGCGTGGGCAGCCCCAGCTTGCGCGCCTGCTGCTGCACGTGGGCATAAGCTGTCTGTACCTCGTCCAGCGCCGGGGCTGCCCGCCGCCGCCGCGCCCAAAATCCTGCCAGTAACAGCAACAGCAGCAGTCCAGCGGCATACCATCCATAAGGCGCGGGTCTGGCGGCGGGGGGGATGGGCAGAGCGGCGGGGGGCGTGGTCGAGAATTCGGGCGGGCTGTCCCCGCCGGCAGTCGCCGCCAGGCGCAGGGGGAAGGAGGCTGTCGGCTCAAACTCCAGCCAGCCGTAGCCGGCAAAATAGATCTCCGCCCAGGCATGGGCGTTCAACTGCACGATTGTTTGCACCCCGGCGGCATCGGGCGGCTGCGCCAGGTAGCCCACTGCCAGCCGCGCGGGCAACCCCACGCTGCGCGCCAGCACGGTCATAGCCGAAGCGTAATAGTCGCAGTACCCTTGCTGCAAATCAAACAGGAAAAAGTCTACCGCGTCGCGCCCGTCGGGCGGCAGTTCCACCTCCAGGCTGTACGGGTACTGGCGCAGAAAGTCCTCAATAGCCCGCGCCTGATCGTAAGGGGTGGAGTAGGGGGCCGTGATTTCCTGCGCCAGGGCGCGCACCCGCTCTGGCAGAGCGTCTGGCAGTTGAGTGTAGCGGGCGCGAATCAGCGGCGGAACGGCGTCCAGAGCAGCCTGTCGCCAGGCAGTTTCGCCAGCGGCGCTGGCTGTGGAGAGGGCGGTGTAGGCGGCACTGCCGGCAGCCCGCACCTGCGACAAATCATCCACCCCTCGCCAGAAAACGGTCACTGGCTGATCAAACTGGCGCGGCAGTCCCAGGGTGTAGCGGGGGCAGCGGACGTCGCGTGCGCGGCGACCACAGCCGGAGGCGAAGAGCCAGTGGACGGTCTGCGTGATAGTCTCCGCCTGGCTGATGGGTGGCATGGGGATGGGGATGCCCGCCATAACTTCTTCTTGCCGTTCGCTGGACAGTTCCCACCCCCGGCTATTGTACACATCGTAGCTGAGGCCGCGCCAGTGGATGCCAGCCGGGGCGCGGGGGCTGACGGTAGCCGTCATAACCAGTGTATCAGCCAGTTCGGGGGGATTGCCCAGTAGAAAATCGTTAGGCAGGATGCCCGCGCCGCCGAAGACGGCTGCTTCCTGGCGCGGGGAGCGGATGCCGGCAAAAGCCCGCTCCAATGTCTCTTCTGCTTGCTGCACCACCGGCTGCGCCAGAAACGCCTGCGCCACTTCCCGCAGCCGGATGGTGGGCACAGCCGTCGCCAGGATCATCAGCATCATGGCTACGGAACCGGCAGCCATGACCAGTTCCAACCGGATATCTGTCGGATAGCTGATCTGATGGGCATCCCAACCCTGCTCCAGGTGAGCGTAATGCAGCAGCGCCAGCAGCAGCGCAGCGGCGGCTACAAAAATAGTTGCATACCAGATGGGGGCTGCACCAAAGTAGCCGTTGACGGCCAGAGCCAGCCCGATCAACATCAGACCCGCCAATGGCTGCCGCTGCCGGAAGGCGCTCCAGGCGGCATAAGCCGCCAGCAGCCAGACCAGCAGCCCCAGCCCAAAAGAAAACACGATGGTTTCACGGCTGCTGCCGCCGCCGAACACGGCTTTAAACCAGCCCGCCATGCGATCCACAAAGAGCGCCATTTGCTGCCGGTTGAACTGAGCATAGCCGCTCCAATCGTCCAGCAAAATGCGCCAGGAGGGCAGCAAATGCGCCAGGTAAACGGTGCACAGCAGCCAGCCATAGAGCAGCAGCAGCGCCCATGACTGCCAGGCGGGCAGCGCCCGCCGCGCCAGCAGCACGCCTAGAGAAAAGCCGAGCAGGGCTGCCGGCACGACCACGCCTGCTTCTGGCGTCCACCGCGCTTCTACCACGGCGCCGGTGAGGCAGACCACCACCACCCACAGCAGCAAAAAAGCCAGCCACCCTTCCGCCCCGGAGATGTTCCGCCGCAGCCGCTGCTCAATCCAGCCCCACGCTGTCCGTCCTATTTCGCTGCCGGCGACGTTCTGCTCTTCAATCATAGGGTGTGCGCACCGGGATGGCTTTGCCTGAGGGCGTGACTTTGAATTCCCAGAAGCCGTGTTTGGGGGCGGTTAATGCCGGCAGTGCCACGTCCCCCCGTCGCAGCACGTAACATTCGGCGAAAAGCTGGCGGATCAGGTCGCGCAACGCCTGGCTGTTGCCCGTTCCGCCAAAACTGGGGCGATCCAACAAAACCACCGTGCCGCGCCCGCCGCGCGCGCTGCGGCCGCCGCGCCGCGTCAACTCCGCCGCGGCTGCCAGCCACTCGGTCGCCCCGTTGGGCGTAATGATCACCACTGCTGTGTTCCGCCCTACCTGCTGCCCTAAATCGTGCAAGCCTGTTGCCAGCGGCGCCACGCCGTCTGCCTGCGCCAGCGCCAACGCCCGCAAAATGCGCCACTGCTGCCCCTGTCCCCGTCCCGGCGGAATCACCTGCGGCGTTTGTCCATAGCAAGCCACGCCCACCCCCCGGTTCTGGCGCAGCGCCTGCGCCGCCAGCGCCGCGGCAATGATAATGGCGTGTTCCACCGTGCTGTTTAGGTAGAGACGTTGCATTGCACCGTCTCTACTTTGGGGATTGTCCGCCATCTCAAGCTGGCTGCTGGCTTCCATATCTACGTAAATCCAGATGTCGCCAGCAGCGTCCAGGTCGAACTCGCGCACGTATAACTCCCCCGTGTGCGCCAGGGTGGGCCAGTGAATCCAGCGGTAGGGATCGTGCGGCTGGTAGCGGCGGGCGCCGGCGGCGTTAATGGTGGCTTGCCAGGCGCGCTGCCGCGCCCGCGCCCGTCCATCGCTTTGCCCGGCAGGCAGGGGCACGGGCACATGGCTGTGAATGGGAGGATGGATGATGATCTCGTCGGAGATGGGCAGGTGGTGGGTGACGCGGAAGAAGCCAAACGGGTCGCCGCTGACCAGCCGCCAGGGGCCCAGACGGAACTGCCCCCGCTGTTGGCAGATGGCGTTTTGCCGCCAGCGGGTGCTGCCGGCATTCACGCTGCGCACCAGCGCGGCGCGGTAGCCGGGCACGTTGGAGTCGTCTTGAATCTCAATCCAAAATGCTGGCAGCCACCCCTCGTTCACCAGCTCAAACTGCTCTTCCAGGCGGTCGCCCACCCCCACCCAGCCAAACTTAAGCTGCCGCGCCGCCCGCAACCCGCCAGCTAATGTCCTGGCCCAAATGTAGGCAACCACAAACAAGCCGCCGACTCCCACCAATAGACTGTTCCAGATACGGTCGGGCAGGAGGATGGCGGGAATCAGCAGCAGCAGCAGCCACAATGCCGGCAGTTTTGAACGCAGTTCCACGCTAACCCGGACAGGCATGACCAGATTGTGCCATAAAGCAGACGCGGCGTAAATAGGGAGACCCTTTCATGTTATGCCTGGCGCGGCAATATCTGGCATAATGGGAGCGGACATCCCTGTCCGGTTGCCCGGCCCAGGATATGTGGGCGGCAAGAGGTCATTGGCAGTGATTTTGACCTGAGGTGCGCGGGCGCGCCCGCGCGCCCATCATCAGGAATGCTTATGAAGACCCACATGCTCTTACTTATTCCGTTTGCGCTGGCGATAACCTTGCTGACCGTTCTCTGGCGCGGGTTAGCCGCGCCGCCGCTGGCGGCAGCGCCGCCCGCAGCTGCTGCGCTGCCGCACCTGGCTTATGATGTGCGCGACAGCGACGCCTGCGGCAGCGGCGTTGTTTTCCAATGGGTGGATGCCACCGGCGGGCAGCGCTGGGACCTGGACGCCGCCGACTTGCAGTTGCCAGACTTCGTTTCCGTCACCCTGCCTTTGAGCCAGAGTTTTACCTTCTACGGCGAAAGCTACGACCACGTCTGGTTCAATGATTTTGGCGTCGTGTTGTTTGGCGATGAGAACGTGTACGATGACGCCCTCCCCAGCGGCGACCCGCCCATCCCCAACAATACGCCTGACGACCCCAACGGGGCTATTTATGCTGCCTGGGGCAACGTCTACTTGCACCCTATTGGCCAGTCGGACATGGCTATTTATACGCTGCATGAAACCAGCCAGGGACGCAACTGGTTTGTGATCGAATATCACGAGTATGAGAACCTGTTCGGCGGTCTGGACACGTTTGAGATTATTCTTGACCTGGACACGGGCGACATCATCGTGCAGTATCTGACGATGACGGACGCCACTTTTGCCGTTGCCGGCATTGAAGACCAGACAGGCGCCGATGGCATTCTGTACGTAGACGAAGGGCTGCCGGCAGCCAACGCGCTGCACGATGGGCTGGCGGTCTGGTATGGCGCGGGCGCGCCCCCCGCACAGCCGGCAGTGAGCATTGAGCCGCCCACCGCCGCGGCTGCCGGGCTGCCGGGCGAGGTGGTCACTTACACCTTCACCGTCAGCAACACGGGCGGCGTCGCCGACAGTTACGCCCTGGCCCTGGCAGACGCTTACTGGCCCACCACCTTATGGGATGGTGGCTTCACTGCGCCGCTGACGCAGACGGAAACGCTGCTCCCGTGCACAGGCGCAGCGGTGGGCGTGATGGTTGCGCTGCCAGCCAACCCCGTCGTTTCGTCCGATGCCGTCACCCTGCAAGCTGCTTCGCAGTTGACGACTGCCGTGACGGCCACCGCTGCCATCGTCACCAGCAACGCTGGAGCCGGCGTCAATCTGACCCCACCGCAGCAGCAGAGTGGGCTGCCCGGCAGCGTCATCACCTACACCGTCGCGGTGACCAATACAGGTGCGGCGGCTGACCAATACGACTTGACCCTGAGCGGCTTCACCTGGCTGACCGCCTTTTCCCCCCCACTGACTCAAACGGAACTCCTGGCTCCTGGCACGGCTCAGAGTGTGCAGGTGACAGTGGTTGTGCCTGAGGACGCGCCGGTTGGGGACGTCGATCAGGCGATTATGCTGGCGGCGTCGGCGCAGAACCCCCTGGCGACAACCGCTGCCCTCTCCACCACCCTGACCAGCGCGGCTGTATCCGTGCCTGCCGCCTGGCTCTCGCCTGACCAGACGGCTGTCGCCTCGCCCCAGGCTGCCGTTACTTATACCGTCTGGTTGACCAACACCAGTCTCTCGCCCTACAATTACGATATTTCCCTGGCAGCGCAGTGGCCGACGACGCTGCTGCAGCCGCTGGCGCAAACGGGGCTGTTGACTCCAGGCCAGGCTCTATCCGTGACCGTATTGGTGACAGTGCCGCTTAGCGCGCTGGCGGGTGAAGCGGACTCGGCTGTTTTCCGCCTGTCTACCCCCATTGATCCTGCTTTTGGCCCCACGACGACTCTAACCACTGTGGCTGCCGCCGCCCCTGCCTTTGTGGTTGTTGGCGACGCTGCTGCCGCTGCCCGGCCGGGCGAAGTGGCTACTTATACCCTCGGCCTGGAAAATGCCGGCAACGTTACCGATACCTATGCCCTGGCGCTCTCTGGCGGCGACTGGCCCGCCAGTTTTAGCCCGCCGCTGACGCAGACGGACGCGCTGCCGCCGGCGGCGTCCTTTTCGTTCCAGGTGGTGGTGA
Organism: Chloroflexota bacterium; assembly: GCA_019136785.1. Taxonomy (GTDB): domain Bacteria; phylum Chloroflexota; class Anaerolineae; order Promineifilales; family Promineifilaceae; genus JAGVTM01. The sequence goes on from JAGVTM010000324.1 coordinate 8,480, forward strand.
CGGTTCCTGCCGGCAGTTTAGCGGGAACTACCGGCGCCGCTTTGCTCACCGTCACGTCGTTGGGCTTTGCCGATGTGTTTACCACGACTACCTTAACCACCACTGCCGCTGCAGCCCCTGCCATTGGGCTGCCGGCGGACATGGTGGGGGCTGGGCTGCCGGGTAGTTCTGTTACATACGTGGTCACGGTGACGAATGCCGGCAATATCACCGACACCTACACCATGACCTTAGCCGCGCCGGGCTGGTTTACCGAGTTTGGCTCGCCGTTTGACGGTTCAATGGCGCTGCTGGCGGATGTGCCCGCCGCCCACAGCCGCGCGGTGACGGTGGTGGTGACGCTGTCGCCGCTGGCGCAGATTGGGGCGGAAGATACCGCCGTTGTTCAGGTTGTGTCCGCCGCAGACCCCAACCTCTCCGCCGCTGTCTATATTACCACCCAGGCTGCTCATGGCGCGTATCCGGTTTATTTACCCGTGTATGCCGGCAAACCGTGAGGGAAGCCCGCTCCGTAAATGTAGGGCGATTTTCCAAAATCGCCCCTAACAGTTTGCGCTACAAAACTGCTTCCAGCGGAATGTCTCGTTCCCTGGCCCAGGCTGTCCAATATGCGGCCGGCTGCTGGCGGAAAAAGGCGGCAACCGCCGCTTTGTCTGGCTGCGTCAGGGCGGCGGCAACCAGGAACCGCTGCCAGAAATGTGGTTCCAACGCCGCCAACGCCACCCAACCATCGGCTGTTTCATACAAATTGTAGCCGGGCAAACCGCCGCCCAGCGTTCCGGTGGCCCGCGTCAAACCGAACTGCCACGGTTGCCCAAACGCCTCCGCTGCCCTGGCTAAAACCACTTCGGCGCTGCCGGCGCCCAATCCCTGCGCCCGCGCCAACAGCAGCGCCAGCGCCGTGCTCACAGCCTGCTCCGCGCCCCCCAGATCCGCCAGCAGCGCGCGCGGCAGTTGCGGCGGTTGTACCAGTCCCAGAGCGGCTTGATAAGTCAAATCGTGGCCCGCTTTGTCTGTGTCTGGCGGGTCGTATCCCACAATGGCTACCTGGCACAGGCGCGGATGCCGCGCCGCCAACGCATCTGGGGCCAACCCCAACCGCGCCAGCGCCGCCGGTCGCATGGAGGTCAGCAGCAAATCCGTGGCGTCCAACATCGCTTCCAGTTGCGCCCGATCCGCCTGGGTTTTCAGATCCAGGGTCAACACTGTTATGCCCTGGTGTAGTTGCGCATACCAGGCGGGACAGGCTATCGCCAGGGGGTCGCCGCCCGGCGGTTCAATCTTCGTCACCGCCGCGCCCAACTGGCGCAGCCGCGCCGCTGCTGCAGGCCCAGGCAGGTTAATAGCCAGGGTAACTACCGAAAAATTCGCCATACAACCGCTCCTTCGAAAATAGCGTATCGTAGGGCGGGTTGCCAACCCGCCCATATATCAGTTCCATAAAACGGGCAAAAAGGCATCGGCGCCGGGCAATTTTGGGCGCGTCTGCGCCCAAAATTGCCCATAAAAATGGGTGTCAGCCCTGCCGTAGGCGGGCTGCCGCCGTAGGCGGGGCTGACACCCACCACGATTAAGTACAGCGCTACCGCGGCGGAGAGGTGGGAAGTGGGGGATGTAACAACTTTTAACGGCTGCCTGTGTCATACTTAATTGCGCTCTTAACAGGTTTCTGCTAACGTGACTTACATACCAGGGCTGGTTGCGTCTATGATGGCTGCGCCAGCCAGTAATTCGTGTCATCAGCAGGGGTTGCGTTTTCATGAAGATTGCCTGTTTACAAAATGGCGAACCTATTGTAGCCGATGTAGATGCGCCCGACACCGCTTACTGCCCCACCTGCGGCGGCGACCTGGTGCTGCGCCGCCGGCGTCTGATGGTGTCCAGGGAAACCACCTACTTCTGGCGACACGCCAATAACAGCAACTTGCGCTGCCAGGAACGCAGCCGCTCCACATTCCTCTCCTGGGGGAATAACAACGGCTCGTAGCTGCCTTATTCTTTCGCATAACTCTCCCTTTTGGGGTAAAATACGACCATATGTTCGGTTATCTAGCCGGCCGGGCGGCAATGGGCGCGCCTGGTCAGGGAGAGTGCAACATGTGTGGCCGATTTACGTTAGTGACCCCAGGAGAATCGTTAGCCGTCCAATTTGAACTGCCGGCAGCGCCGCAGATGGCCCCCCGCTACAACATTGCCCCCACGCAGCCGGTGGCGGTGGTGCGGGTGAATGACGCCGGTCAGCGGGAACTGGCGCATGTGCATTGGGGCTTGATTCCCGCCTGGGCTAAAGACCCTGGCATGGGGGCGCGCATGATTAACGCCCGCTCGGAAACGGTGGCGGAAAAGCCCGCCTTTCGCGCCGCCTTCAAGTACCGTCGCTGCCTGGTACCCGCCGATGGCTTTTACGAATGGCAGAAGCTAAATGGCAAGAAGCAGCCCATATACATTCGGGCGCAGGATGGGGGGGTGTTGGCGATTGCCGGCATCTGGGAACGCTGGATGTCGCCGGATGGTTCCGAAATCGAATCTTGCTCCCTGCTCACCACGGGTCCCAATGAACTGCTGCAGCCCGTTCACGACCGCATGCCCGTCATCATTTCCCCTGCTGATTACGAAGCGTGGCTAAACCCGCAGGCGCAGCAGGCGGCGGCGCTGCAGCCGCTGCTGCGCCCCTATCCGGCGGCGCTCATGACCACCTATCCGGTCAGCCTCCTGGTCAACAGTCCCTACAATGATTCGGTGGAGTGCATTCGCCCGCTGTCGGGATAATGGCGCTTATACCCGTAGCGCCAGCATCCTTGCTGGCAAAAGCCAACTACCAGCCGCCGTTGGGATAATGACGCCTATACCCGTAGCGCCAGCATCCTTGCTGGCAAAAGCCAGCTACCAGCCGGCGCTCCATTTTTCCGTTGTCTGTTGCCTGTTGTTTCCCCAGTATCTCAGAATGCGCGGCGACAAGGTGTGGTTTCGCTGTGCTGATTAAAGGAACATTTACGCATGATTGCCGAACTGATGGAAATTATCCTCTACGTCCAAGACATGGACGCGCAGGTTCGTTTCTACCGCGATACTTTGGGTTTGTCTGTGGCTTATCCTGCGGCGCTGGCAGATTATGGCCAGGTCTCCTGGGTCACATTTAACACGGGCGCCTGCACGCTGGCATTGCATGGTGGCGGGCGGCGCGACTTTGGTCAGGATGCGCCCAAGTTTGTTTTTCGCGTAGCCAATATATATGACGCCAGGGAGACGCTGTGGGGTAGGGGGGTGACGGTAGGGGAGGTGTTTGAGGCGGCCCCCGGTACGCTGGTGGTCAATGGCCTGGATCCCGAAGGCAACAAATTCTCCCTGGAATCCAGTTCCCACGCGCCGCAGGCATAACGGCAATGGATCAGCAGTGCGCTTTCCCCAACCGTGGGCGGCGGGCGGCTGGCCTCGCCGCCTTGTGGCTGCTGCCGCTGCTGTGGGGGGCGGTGGCCTGGGGCTGGCAGCAGCAGCGCTGGGCGTGGACCTATGGCGAATCCGGCGCGGATTTTGCGACCTCGGTGCAGCGTCTGGAGGATGGCTACCTGGGGGCAGGCTACACGAATTCTTATGGGTCGGGCAAGCAGGACGGGTGGGTCTGGCGGCTGGATGAGCAGGGCAGTTCGCGGTGGCAAAAGGTGTATGGCGGCGCAGAGGACGACGATTTCCTGGCGGCGGCGCTGGCGGCGGACGGGGGCATGGTTGCCGCCGGTTCCACCCTCTCATTTGGCGTTATTGGTCAGGATGCCTGGGCCATGCGCCTGGACGCCGCAGGCGAGAGCGTCTGGCAGTATGCCTATGGAGGCGTAGGCAATGAAGCCGCCCAGGCGATCTGGCCCACGGTTGACGGCGGTTATGTGCTGGCTGGCAGCAGCAGTTCAGGCAGCGCCGGCGGCGCGGATGGCTGGGTATGGCGGCTGGACGCCGCCGGGGATATTGTCTGGCAGTTCGTCTATGGCGGGCCCGCCGTGGATGAATTCCAGGCGGTGACCGCGACCACCGATGGCGGCTTTGTCGTCGCCGGCGAAACCTGGTCGTTTGGGGCCGCCTTAAGCGACGGTTGGCTGCTCAAACTGGACGGCAGCGGCGGCGTGGTCTGGCAAAAGCGGTATGGCGACCTGCTGGCTGACGGCTGGCTGGCGCTGCAAGCCGCCGCCGATGGCGGTGTCATCGTCGCCGGTTACACCGATTCGGTGGGGACGGGCGGGCAGGATGCCTGGGTGATGCGCCTGGATGCAGCGGGCGACGCGCTCTGGCAAATGGCTTACGGCGGCGTAGACGCGGATCGCGCCGAAGCGTTGCTAACCCTGGCTGATGGCAGCTATCTGGTGGCGGGCGTCACCGAATCGTTTGGCGCGGGGCATGAGGATGCCTGGGTTTTGCGGTTGGATGACGGGGGGAAAATCGTCTGGCAGAAAACGTATGGCGGCAGTCTGGCGGGCGATGTGGCCAGCGCAATTACGGCCGCGCCGGCTGGTGGGGCGGTGTTTGCCGGGCATACTTTTTCTTTTGGGGCGGGGGAGGTGGATGCCTGGGGCGTGCGGCTGGATGGGCAGGGATTGGCGGACGACGCCACGCTGGGGCAGGATAGTTGGGGTGTGGCTGTGCCGGCAGCTATTGAAGGACGGCCCACTAACGCGGCGGCGCTGCCGGCAGCCATAGCCGCCCGTTCGCTGCCGGCGCAAGCGCAAGCGGTGGACGCCGCGGCGGCGGCTTTAGCCCCGCGCCGCGTTATTATACGCAACGCCCTGACCCCGACGCCGCCCGCAACTGCCATAAGCCCAACCGCCACAGCCAGCCCTGCGATTGCCTATTGGAGTCTGGGGCTGGCTTGCCTGTTAATAGCCTGGGTGGGCTTGCGCCTCTGGCCCGGCATCCGCCGCCGCCGCGATTTCTGAGAGTATGGTACGTGTCATTTCCAACCCTGAGCCTGTCGAAGGGGAGGAATGACCCGAATTTTCTCTCTGCGTTCGCGCCGCTAAGCGGCGTCAGCGTCTCCGCATAAGCGGACTGCCGCGTGAGACTATTTTCAAAGGGGGGGCTGCGAAAATTCCCCGCCTCTCCGCATAAGCGGACTGCCGCGAGACACCAATTTCGCAGCCCCCCCCATTAACCATTCACCAATTCACAAATTCACCCATTAATTATTGATTATTCCCTTCCCTACGGCGCGCCAATACCCCAAACGCCGCTGGCATAGGTCGAGAACACCACCACCGGATCGCCGTTGGCGTCTTCTACGATGGGGAACTGCCCAAAGGGAACGTCGCGGTATTCGACGCCTACGTTGACCTGCCACAGCAGGGACTCCGTTTCCGCGTCCAGAGCCACCACATAAACAGAGTAGTCCACAGCCGTGGCGGAGAAAATGAGGATGGGGTGACCATCGGTATTGGTGGCTACCGATATGACTGAGGTGGGCACGTGGTTGCCTTCGACGTTAAGCAGTTGGTTGATGTTAATGGATTGCACCAGCGTGCCATCTTCCAACACGCGCCGCACCCAGGGAGAAGCGGCCGTGTAATACCACAGCCCGCCGCGCGGATCGCGGGCGGCGGATGCGCCCATGTCATTCTCTACGGCGATTTGCCATTGCAAAGCATAGCTGCTGCCTAAATCCTGGACGGCAAACAGCAGCGGCGTTTCTTCGCTCTGCATGGGGTCGGGCCCATCGCCGTCGAAGTAGATGGTGTCGCCAATGACCAGGGGCGAAGCGCCGCTGTCGGCGCGGTACTCGAAGTACCAGGCGGGCACGATATCTACGGCGTTCCCGTTGGGCACGATGTCCAGGGCGTATAGCCGCGCCGGAGCTGCGCCCACGATATCGTGAAATTCCATGACAATATAGATGCGGTTGCCGTTAACGGCGACAGTGTTGGTAGTGGCCCAGACGCCGCTGTTGCCATTCCAATCGTTGAGCGTTAACGTCCCTAGCGACGCGCCGGTGGTGTTGTCGTAAGCCAGGATGGGGCCCTCCAGCGTGCCGGCAATGATCACCCCATTGGCTGTCAAAACGGGCGACGTCGGCGTGGCGCCCGTCGGCGCTTGCCAGACCACAGAGCCATTGGGACTAAAACGGAACATAGACACCTCGTCGCCAACGATGACGTCGCCGCTCTCGCTAACCAGCGGGGCGGAGGAAAACGCCATGTTGGTCAATTTTTTAGTATCCCAGACGATGTTGCCCGCTGCGTCGTAGACGCGCAAGAACTTCGCCTTACGCCGTTCGCTGTAATAAAAAGAACAGGCGACCACATCCCCATTCGAACTACAGCCCAACCCTTTGCGCGAGCCTAGCACGTTGTACCAGTTGGGCGCATCTCGCCACAACTCCTGTGCTGTTGCCGGCGGCGTCACATCCTGCATAATATCCGACATCTGCTCATCACAATGCGCCATGGGACAACTGCGGGCAGCTACCACAAACTCCGGCGCGGCTGCCCGCGCCCGCAGCAGTCCGATTCCCAACAATAGCCCTCCGCTGATAAGCAAGAGGGACAGTCCGAACAAGATGCGCTTCCTGACCTGACCAAGCATTTTCATACCTCCTGTGGATGATAAACTGCTCTGGCGGCGCTTTTCTCTGGTTGACGGTGACATGATGCCCAAGAAAATCCCCAAGTCTGGGAATTTGCTGTCTGTGAGATTCGGTTGTGGGGATGAAGGAAAGTTGAGAGCAGAGAAACGGGCAGCGTTTGGTTTATTTACGAGAGAGATACGCGCCAACGCCATTCGCTGGCTGGAGAGTGTCAGGCGTTTCCAGCCAGACCAAATGTCATAATTATAGGGGAAATGGAATTAAATGGGAAATGTTCAATGGTACTATTGCGGGGCAGGGAATAATTAAAGGGTGAATGGCGGTGAAGACACCGCTGGTGAATGGCGGTGAAGACACCGCTGGTGAATGGCGGTGAAGACACCGCTGGTGAATGGTTAGTGGGAAGCAAGGAGGGCGGAGAGGAGCCAGAAGACGGCCATGCCGGCAGCAATCGTCCACAACACATTGCGCGTCCGCCAGGCTACCAGCGTCGCTACTACGCCCGCCAGCAAACGAGCGTTGCCCCAGGAGACGTCCAGCGCTCCCTGTGGCCGGAATAGTTCGGGGAAAATAATGGCGGAGAGGACGGCGGGCGGCACGTATTTCAGCCCGCGCTGTACGAGGGGGGGGATGTCCAGGCGATCCAGCAGCAGGATGAGGGAGAGGCGGATGCTGTAGGTGATAAGCCCCATGACGAGAATGGTGAGGGAGAGGGAGAGGGGGGACATAGGGGGAAGGAAGAAGGGAGAAGGGAGAAGGAAGAAGGGAGAAGGAAGACGGGAGAAGGGGGAGGGGTGTTTATGGGCGGCGTTCGGTGAGGAGGCCGGCGGCGATGCCGGCAATGGCTGCCAGCATGAGTCCCGATTTATAGGGCAAATCCGGCGTCAGCAAAGCCACCACGCCCGCCGTGACGGCGGCGGCTATGGGGGGCCAACTGGTGAGGGCGGGCACGACCAGTCCGATAAAGGTCAGCGCCAGGGTGAAGTCCAGCGCCCAACTGGACGGAACTTGCGCCCCCAGGAAGATGCCCACGGCGGTACTGGCTTGCCAGAAGCCCCACAAGGCGAGGCCGGCGCCGAGAAAGAACCAGTGTTTGTGGGGGGAGACGGCGCGGGGGTCATTGTAGTGTAAGATGGCGGTGACGTAGGCTTCGTCGGTGAGCAGGTATGCCAGCAGCCATTTCCAGCGCGGCGGCAAGGCGCGCAGGTAGGGGGCCAGGGAGGCGCTGTAGAGCAGATGGCGCAGGTTGACGATGAAGGTGGTCAGCCAGATGATGCCGGCAGGCGTCGCGGCGGCAAACAACTGCACGCCAATGAACTGCGCTGAGCCGGCAAAGACAATGGCGGACATGGCTTGCGCCAACAGCGGCGGCAGCCCGGCGGCTACCGCCAGCACGCCATAAATCATGCCAAAGGGGATGACGCCCAGAGCGATGGGCAGTTCGGCTTTGATGCCGGCAAACAACTCCGAACGCGGCGACGGCGGCATAGACAGGTTCAAGGCTCAGGAGTTATCAGCGTTTGTAATTGCTGCAAATCTTGCTTCAGCGCCTCCAATTCCAGACCGTAAGCGGCCCAATCCCCTGCCCGCTGCGCCGCTTCGGCGGCCTCAAAGTGCTGGTTGGCGGAGTTGATGACCGCTTCCAGGGTGGCGTCAAGAACGATATCTGGCGGCGCAGCGTCGCCGGTTTCGGCGGCGGGGGGCGTCTCGATTGACGCCTGCCCGGTTACCAGACCGGCCAGCGCCTGCTCCAGGTTGTCACGCATGATAATACGGTTGCCGCTGGCGACAATGACCCGCTTTAGTTCGGGTAAGGCGCTGTTTTGGGAGAGCAGGTAGAGGGGTTCCACGTAGAGGAAGCTGTTGCCAATGGGTATGACGATCAGATTGCCGCGAATAACGTTGGAGCCAATCTGGTTCCACAGGGTGATCTGTTCGGAGATGGTGGGGTCCTGGTCAATGCGCGCTTCCACTTGTAGGGGGCCAAAGACCAGCTCCTGCTTGGGCAGTTCATAGACGATGAGTTCGCCATAATGGGGGGCGTCGTTCCGCGCGGCAATCCAGGCAATCATGTTGCTTTTGCCGGCAGGTGTGTACGGCTGAATCAGCAGGTATTCCGTCTCGGTTTGCCCCGGCAGCGAAAAAATGACGTAGTACGGCTCTATAGGCTGCTGCGCGTCATCAAATACCTCATTGGGAATTTCCCAGCGGTCTTCCTGATTGTAGAACACCTGCGGGTCTGTCATGTGATAGACGAGGTATTGTTCCGTCTGGATGCGGAAGAGATCTTCAGGATAACGGATGTGGGCTTGCAGCGCTGCCGGCATGTCCGCCAATGGCTGGAATAAGCCGGGAAAAGCAGCCTGGTACGCACGAATGAGGGGGTCGTTCTGGTCAGCCAGATAGAAGGTGGTTGCGCCGTCGTAGGCGTCAATGGTGACTTTGACAGCGTTGCGGATATAGGTGAGGCCGCTGCTGGTGGGTTGGGCGTAGGGGAACCGGTTGCTCCAGGTGTAGCCGTCCAGCATCCACACCAGGCGACCCTCAGCCAGCACGATGTAAGGGTCGCGGTCGAAGGTCAGAAATGGGGCAATGCGCTGCGCCCGCTCCCGAATCTGGCGATGGAACATGATGCGCGTGTCCTGGTCTATGTATTGGCTGAGCAGCATGTTGGTATCGCCAAAGCGAATGGAAAAAGCCAGCCGCCGCAGCCCATTGGAGAGGGGAACGCCGCCTGTGCCGGCATAATGGGAATAGACGTTTTCTGCCCCTTGTGGATAGTTGAACTCTTCTAGCTGGCTGTTTACCAATACCTGATCATTGGGCAGCTCGCCGTAATAAATCTCTGGGCGCGCCACTTCCAGGGGGATGGCGGACTGCGGCGGCAAGTCGCGGATGAAAAACTCAGGCCCCCCTTCGGGCGTAATTTGGTCTACGGGACTCATGACAATGCCGTAGCCATGCGTGAACTCCAGCCGTTCATTTATCCAGGAAGGCTCATTGAGTCCCGCCTTGTTTATCTCGCGCGCGGCCAGCATGACCTGGTGCGTGGCGTCGTCAAAGGTGTAGCGGTCTATGTCTACAGAGCTAAACTGGTAGTAAGGGCGCAGTTCTTGTAGTTGGGCGTAGGTTTGTTGCAGCGGGCGATAATCCCAAACACGCACGTTTTGCAGGGCAGCCTGGTGCGCCGCCAGGTCTTGCGCCGTAAGCTGCGCCACGCCGGCAAAGGACTGCGTTTCTATGCCTTCCAGGCCAAAGCCCAGCCGCGTATAGGCGATGTTGTGGGCGATGTAGGGCTGCTCGCGCGCCAGTTCATTGGGTTCTACGGCGTATCGCTGCACCAGGCCGGGAATGAGGTTGCTGCCCAGCAGGACGGCTGCCAGCAGCGCCGCCCCCGCAAAGAGGGGCAGGCGCAGGTTCAGGCGGAAGGCGTTGTAGGCGACAGCCAGGGCAAAGAGCAGAGTGAGGATAATCTGGATGGTTAATGCCGGCAGGCGCACGCGCAAATCCGTGTAGGTGGCCCCCACCACCACGCCGCGGGGGTCGTACAGCAGTTCAAACGTGCGCAAATAATAACCTGCTGCCCATACGACCAGGCTCAACGCCAGCAAAATTGCCAACTGCCGCCGCAGCGATGTGTGCAGTTGGGGCTGCCACAGCCCCCGCTGCGCCATTTCCAGGTTGTTCAGAGCATACAGAATAAGAACCCCCAGGCTGCTTAACAGGAGCAGCGGCAACAGCCAGTTAAATAGGGAGCGGTAAATGGGCAGGGTAAACAGGTAAAAGCTGATGTCCCGCTCAAAGATGGGGTCGCTCATGCCAAACGGCGTCTGGTAAATGGCGCGCAGGAAGGCGTCCCATTGGCTGGCTCCGCCTTCGGCGAACAGAAAAGCCAGGAACAGGGCGGCGATGACGATCAAGCCGCGCAGTCCTGGCAGCGCCAGCAGATTGACGCCAACCCCCGGCGCTTGCAGCGCCCGCCGCCGCGCATACAGCCAGTTAAAGAGCAGCGTCCCTGCTGCCAGGGCAAAAGAAACGACAAACAGCGCCGCCCGCGCCCCCCAGCTTTTCAACCAGACCTGCGTGTATCCCAGTTCTTGGAACCACAGCCATTCGGTGTAGGTGCGCACGACCCAGTTAAAACTGAGGAGGGCCAGGAGGATCAAGCCAATGATCCAGACGCGGCGGCCCGGCCACCGGCGGGGGAAGGTGCCGTTTGGTGGACGGTTGTTCCGCCCGGGCCCGCCATTGCCGGCGCCGCCATTGCCTTCTTGCCACTCTTCCATGCCCCGTTTGAATACTTCTGGAATGTCAAAAGTGTCACGACTCATTTTGTCGCTCCATGCGCCACGGCGTTGCGCCACGGCGTTGCGCCGCGGCGTTGCGCCGCGGCAGCGCGCCGCTATCGCTGCGCTGCATATGAAAAGTAGTGGGATTGATGTGCCATGTGCTGATTGTACCACTTAAACGAGTAAGCGTAACGGCGGACAGCAGCGAGGACATTTTAGGGTGAAAAATACCTGGATTGACTATTTAGTTGTGACGCATTTCACAGTAAAATAGAGGGGTTTGTATTATCTTGTAGGATAGAAGCAGGTAGCTTTCGCCGCGCAGGTGTGTGAGATTGTTTTTGAAGCATGGGCGGGTTGCCAACCCACCCTACGATACCCTGTTTTCAAAGGAGTTTGAGCGAAGATGGTTGTGGCCATGTTCTTAGCCCACCTGATAGGGGATTTTGTACTACAGTGGAATAAGCTGGCTTATTGGAAGAGCCAGGCGACGATGGGGGCGTTTGTGCATGGTTTGTTGGTGTTGGTGGTAACCGTCTCGCTGGCGCTGCCTTTTAATGCGGCCTGGTGGCCCTGGGCTGTGCTTATTGGGGTGACGCACATCATTGTGGATACCGGGCAGCAGTGGTTAAAAACGCGCCAGCCGTACCGGGTGTCGCGGCTTTCGCCGCTGGCTCGCTTTTTGTTGGATCAAGCTATTCATCTGGGCATTATTGTCATTGCCCTGGCAGCTACGGGTTATCTTGATTTGTCGCAGCCCTGGCTGGGCGTGGCGGCATCGTGGGAGAGCCAGTGGTGGCTGTTGTTGATATTGGGGTATGTGTTTATTACGATGCCGGCATGGGTGCTGATTGAGTTCTGCGTTTCCGCCCTGGTCGCCGACACCCCCCCCAACTTTGCCGATACGCACCACAAATATTCAGCCATTCTGGAACGCGGTTTGATCACTACCTTTGTCATTTTGGGACAGTTCCTGCTTATCCCGCTGGTGACCATGCCGCGACTGCTCCTGGCGGGCCCGCAAACGCGCGGCAGCCAGCCGCCCGCGCGCGACCTGGTGGAACTACTGGCCAGCATGTGCCTGGCGGTGGCGATTGGTTTGCTGCTGCGCCTGCTCGTTATGCCCCACCTCTAATCCGCTGCGGCAAAAAGAGGGCGACGCCGTTTGTGGCTCACTCGCGCACGGCTTCCGCCAACAAACCCTCTAGCCAGACGCCGCCAGACATAATCCTCCCCTTCCATTCAGGCATCAATTCATCTAACAAGAAGGCCTGGGCCATGCCGCTGTAGTAAAAGCGGCTGTCTCCCTGGCGGTCAGCCTGTTGGCGCAGGGTGCTGATTTCGCTGCGCCAGCGGCCGGCGAATGTGCCGTAGCCGCGAAAATCCGGGTCGGCGGCTAAGGCGGCGGTGGGCTGGTAGGCGGGGCTTTGGGCTGCCTGCCGCCAGGCAGCCAGTTCGACGTACTTTGCCAGCCCTTCGAGCCATTCGCGCTGCCGTTCGAAGATTTCGCCGGCTGCCGGCAGTCCGTACTGCAAGCGGCGTTGGTCTCGTTGGTCCAGGAAGCGGCGGGTGAGTTCTATGCGGTCGGCGGGGGATTCGGCTTCCAGAGCCGCCGCCAGCAGCGCCAGTTCTTGCTGCCACGCCGCCGCAAAAGCCTCATCTTCCCAGGGATAGCGGTCTGTGTACAGGCGTAAGGCTGTTTCGGCGTTGTCCAGCCGCGCGGGAGCCATCTGCCCTTGATAGGCGTGGAATGTTTCGTGGGACACTTTGGTAATGTATCCTTCGGAATGGCCCACCAATGCCGGCACAAACCAGCCATACGGAACCACTTCCGCCAGCAGCGGCGGCAGTTCGTCTGCAAGCTGCAGCCGCAGCGCGATTTCCAGCCACTCTTTTGTCTGCAAGCTGGCGGCCCACTGATCCCCCACGCGCACCGTAAACGCCTGCGGCGTTACGCCGTCCGCCAGCCGCTGGCGGTAATAGGGCTGCCCCAGAAATGTCTCCCCCGCCACCAGTTCCCAGGGGCCGCCGCGCGGTTCATTTTGGGGCACGGTGCGCCAGCCATCCGCCGGGTTGGGCAAACCCAGTAAGAAGGCGTATGTTTCATTGTACACAATCAACGGGATGTCCGCCTGTTCCCAACCGGGCCAGACCACCTGACCCACCTGCTGCCGCAGGTGAAAGACCTCCGCCAGGCGCGCTTTTTCGGCTTCGCTCAGGCGGTCAACCAGGGCAGAGTGATCAGGCAGGCGATGGTTCAGGCTGGCCAGAATGGCTGCGCCGGCTGCCGCCAGCAGCAGCAAAACGCCCACCACTTTGACGATTAAAGTCGCTGCGCGTCTCATCCTGTTCTCCTGATGGGGGCGCGGCCTGTATCAGGGTAGGGGCAAGCGGTTGGCCTCTCCCCCGCTGGCCGGAATTACGCCTCAGCCAGATGCTGCTGCATAGCCAGCACGACAGCTTCGGTGCGGCTTTCCACGCCCAATTTAGACAAAACACTGCTGACGTGAAACTTGGCGGTAGACCGGCTGACAAACAACCGGTCGGCAATCTCCAGATTACTCAACCCTTGCACCATCAGAGCCAGCACTTCCTGCTCTCGCGGCGTCAGCTCGTAGTGCGGCTGTGGCCTTTGGGCAGCGTGGATGAGGGCTTCCGTCGCTTCTGGGGACAGGGTGGATCGCCCGGCAGAGGCGTCGCGGATAGCCTCCGCCAGGTAGTCGGCGGAGACGTTTTTCAGCAGGTAGCTGATGGCCCCCGCTTGCAGCGCCCCCTGCACCAGATTTTCTTCGCGGAAGCTGGTCAGGGCAATCACCTGTACCTGCGGGCAAATTTGCCGTATGGCTTTGGTGGCTGCCGCCCCATCCGTGCCGGGCATCACCAGGTCCATTAACACCACGTCGGGTTGGTATTGCCGGCACAACGCCACCGCCTCATCCCCGCTGCTGGCTTCGCCCACCAGTTCCAGGTCGTCAAAAGCCGACAGGAACGTCGCCAGGCCACGGCGGACAACGGCATGGTCATCAACAATCATGACGCGAATGGGTCTGGACAGATTCATAACGTTTTTCCTGAGAAGTTCAACTTCTCCAAAGAAGTTGAACTTCTTCCGTAACTTATTTAATCCACGGATCCTGAGATCGCCAGGAGAAAATGAACGTCTAGGCAATGGGCCAGACGACGGTGACGCAGGCGCCATGGTTAATCTGACTGGTAATGGTCAGCGCGGCGCCAATTTTGGCGGCGCGCTCGCGCATAATGCCCAGGCCGAGGCTGTTCACGGGCAGGTTATCCAGGTCAAACCCCCGCCCATTGTCCTGGATGGACAGGGTAACCGCTTCCGGTTGGTATGTCAGGCGAATGTAGACCTGGGCGGCGGCGGCGTGTTTGACGATGTTGTTCAGAGATTCCTGGGCAATGCGATAGAAAGCTACCTGGACTTCTGCCGGCACTTGCTGCCGCCCCACTACCTCTATTTCAATCGGCAGCCGGGCGCGACCAATAATGGCGTCAGCCAACTGCCGCAGCAGGTCGTCCAGACTCATTTCCGTCAGGCTGGCCGGGCGCAGTTCCAGCAGCAAGGTGCGCATTTCTGCCAACGCGCCCCGCGTCAGTTCGCGCAGGTCTGCCAGCCGCTGCTGCCCCTGTTCGGGATTGCGCTGCCACAGCCGCGGCAGCACGTCGGCAATCAAGGTGGCCGAAAAGAGCGTCTGCGTTACGGCGTCGTGCAGTTCGCGCGCCAGGCGGTTCCGTTCTTCTACGGCGGCGGCGTATTGGGCGCGCTCATAGAGGCGCGCGTTTTCTACTGCCAGCGCCGCCCGCTGCGCCAGGGCCATAAAGAGACGCTGGTCATCTTCACTGAAGCGACGCGGCTGTACGTAAGCGACGGTGTAGACGCCGAGAATCTGCTCGTTGACCTTGATGGGTACGTGCATAAAGGCGCGAATGCTTTCGGGATCGGTGAGATAGCGGGCCACGCGGGCGTCGCGGGTGGTGTCTTCGACCACGGCGGGCGCGCCGGTGCTGGCGACCATGCCTGCCAGACTCCCCGCTGGGGGTATGACTCTGGCGGTGGCGCTGGCGGGATCAAAGCCGTAAATAGCCTGCACCACCAACTGCTGCCGCAGTTTGTCCCAGACCATTACCACGCTTTTGTCGGCTTGCAGCAGGTCTACCGCCACTTTTACCAATGTTTGCAGCACGTCGTCCATGTCCAGGTGACGGTACAACTCTTCATCGGCGCGATAGAGCGCTTCCAACTGCTGGGCGCGGCGGTTAAGCTCCTGGCTGCGCGCCAACATGCGTTGCTGCAAAGAGTGATAGGCGCGCTGCTGTCTGCCGCCTGCGGCAGTCGCCTGCTGCGTTTCTTGCTGTTTGGCTAATTCAGCTTGCAGCGCCGCCGTCCGCTGCTGGATGGTTAGCTCCAGGTCGGTGGGTAAAGGGGGGGCGGGGGGGTCTGGTAGGGTTATCACGCTGGCTCTTAATCACAATTCGGGCCGCCGGCTGCTTGCCGGCAGCGCACAAAAATACGATGAGGCCCAAAGCCTCTCGCACAGTGTACACGCTTTTCCCATTTGCCAGCAGTGAAAAACAGCACCTCTGGCGTAGATAAAAGTCAGGAGTAGAGAGAAGGGCAGAGAAACTGGCTTTCTCTGAGAACCCAGTTTCTTAGTTTCTTACGCCAATTGGCTCACACAGCCGATGGCTTTCATGGCATCGTGGGTGCTCAGGTGGACGTGTTGGGGGCCAACGCGGTCGAGGAAGCCTGTTTTTTGCAGCCGATCCATGACGGGGCCCTTGATGGCTGCCAGGTGCAGGGTCACGCCCGCGTCGCGCAGTTCTTGCCATAACGCTTCCAGCGTGTCCAGGGCGCTGGCGTCAATGAAGTTAATGGCTGTGCCAATTAGCACCAGGTGTTTGACCGCCGGCTGTTCCGCCACTGTGCTCAAGATGGTGTCTTCCAGGTATTTGGTATTGGCAAAATAAAGACTCTGATCAATTCGTATAGCCACCACTTCCGGCCAGGTTTGCACGGGGTGGCGACGCACATTGCGGTAGATCTCGCTCTGCCCCAGGCGGCCCACAATGGCCACATGCGGCTTGCTGGTGCGCCAGATGAAAAGCAGCATGGCGGCAGCCATGCCGATCAGGATGCCTTTTTCCACACCTACGGTCAGAACAGCCCCAAAAGTGAGCAGCATGGACGCCGCATCCGCTTTGTTGTAGCCCCAGACGTAGCGAAATGTCTGGATGTCAATCAAGCTAAACACGGCTACGATGATGATGGCAGCCAGGGCTGCCTGGGGCAGGAAGTAAAACAGCGGCGTTAAGAAAACGACGGTGAGGGCGATAAGAAGGGCAGTAATGATGGAGGCCAGGCCCGTGTTGGCCCCGGCGGCAAAGTTGACAATGGAACGGCTGATGCCGCCCGTGACGGGATAGCCGCCGCTGAAGGTCGCCCCCAGGTTCGCCAGGCCCAGGGCGACCAGTTCCTGGTTGGCGTCCACTTTCTGGCGGCGCTTGCTGGCCAGGGATTTGGCTACGGAAATGCTTTCCATGTAGCCCACAAAGCTGATGATCAGGGCAGTGGGCAGTAGGCGTTCCCAGGTGGTCAGGTCGCGGCCGGGTAGGGTGAGCGGCGGCGCGCCTGCCGGCACTGCGCCCACAATTGCCACCCCCGCCGTTGTGTGCAGGTCAAAGAGCCAGACGAGCAGCGTGCCCAACAGCACAACAAGCAGGGGGCCGCTTTTGGCCAGTGGGGCGGCAAGAGAGGGGGGAACGCCCCACTGTTTTAGCCGTTTGCCCAGTCTGGTTTTGAAGTACATCAGCCCCAGGATGCTGCCCGCGCCCAACGCCAGTGTGGTCACATTCGTCTGGCCCATGTTTTGCGCCGCCGCGCTGACCTGTTGGAAGAAGGCTTCGCTGCGGGGCATGGGGATGCCAAACAGGTGCTTGACCTGGCTGAAGCCAATGATAATGGCGGCGGCGCTGGTGAAACCCGCCAGCACCGGATGGCTGAGGAAGTTGACCAGGAAACCCAGTCGCAGCAGCCCCATGGCGGCTTGCAGTACGCCTACCAGAAGCGCCAGGGTGAGGGCTAACTGCATGTAAGGGGCGCTGCCTGGTTCGGCTAAAGGCGTGAGCCCGGTAGCCACCAGCAGGGAGACAATGGCGACGGGCCCAACCGCCAGGGTGCGGCTGGTGCCAAAAAGGCCGTAGAGGATGAGGGGCAGGATGCTGGCGTACAAGCCGACTTGCGGCGGTAGTCCGGCGAGCAGGGCATACGCCATGCTCTGCGGCACGAGCATGATGGTAACGATAATGCCGGCAATCAAATCCCC
>JAGVTM010000640.1 GCA_019136785.1 Chloroflexota bacterium
TTCGATGCCCTACCTGAAGCCGAGTATTCAGATACGCTAGAACTGGACATGAACAGCGTGGAACCCAGTCTGGCGGGGCCCATGCGCCCACAGGACCGCATCCCATTGGCGGACATGAAAGAAGCGTTCCACCAGGCGCTGCGCGCCCCGGTGAAAGAACGGGGTTATGCCCTGAGCGGAGCAGATTTGGAGCGTAAGGGGATTGTGGCTAACGGGTATCGCACGGAAATCGGGCATGGCGCGGTGGTAATTGCGGCGATTACCAGCTGCACCAATACATCGAACCCCAGCGTGATGTTGGGCGCGGGTATTTTAGCCAGGAAAGCGGTGGAAAAAGGGTTGCGCGTCAAACCATACGTGAAGACCAGCATGGCTCCCGGCTCTAAGGTGGTCACCGACTATATGGACGCCGCCGGTCTGACGCCATATCTGGAGGCGCTGGGCTTTAACACGGTGGGTTATGGCTGCACCACCTGTATTGGCAACTCCGGGCCGCTGCCGGAGGCGGTGTCCAGGGCGGTGAAAGAGGGGGATATTGTGGCTGCCGCCGTCCTCAGCGGCAACCGCAACTTCTCCGGGCGCGTCCATCCTGAAGTGCGCGCCAACTATCTGGCGTCGCCGCCGCTGGTGGTGGCTTATGCGCTGGCGGGTACAACGGATATTGATCTGGTTAACGAGCCAATCGGCTCAGGAGCAAATGGCGAGCCAGTCTATCTGCGCGACATTTGGCCCAGCAATGGGGAAATTCAGCAGGCGTTGGAAAGTTCGTTGAATGCCGGCATGTTCCACCAGGAATACGGTCACATTTACACGGGCAACGACACCTGGAATGAAATTCCCGCATCCGGCGGGGACATTTATGATTGGGACCCGAATTCTACTTATATTCAGGAGCCGCCGTTCTTTATTGGCCTGGATCGCGCACCTGCGCCCATTGCCAACATTCGCGGCGCGCGCGTTTTGGTGAAAGTGGGCGACTCCGTAACTACTGACCACATTTCGCCCGCCGGTTCCATTTCGCGCACCAGCCCGGCAGCCCGGTATTTAATGGAGCGCGGCGTGGAGCCAGCCATGTTTAACTCCTACGGCTCGCGTCGCGGCAACGACCGCGTGATGACGCGGGGCACGTTTGCCAACATCCGTCTGCGCAACCAGATGGCTCCAGGCACCGAGGGCGGCTGGACCACTTACCTGCCGGCAGGCGAACAAATGAGTATCTTTGACGCCTCCATCCGGTATCAGGCCGATGGCACGCCATTGGCGGTGTTGGCAGGCAACGATTATGGCATGGGCAGTTCGCGCGACTGGGCAGCCAAAGGAACGCTGCTGTTGGGCATCAAGATGGTCATTGCCCAAACTTACGAGCGCATTCATCGCAGCAACCTGGTAGGCATGGGCGTGCTGCCGCTGCAATTCAAGCCGGGCGACTCTGCCCAATCGTTGGGGCTGGATGGCAGCGAGACTTATGCAACGGTGAATCTGGATGATAACTTGAAGCCGCTGCAAGATGTCGTTGTGCGCGCGGAAAAGGCGGATGGGACGTCGGTGACATTTGCCACGACCTGCCGCATTGATACGCCTGTGGAGGTGGATTATTATCGCCACGGCGGCATCTTGCACATGGTGCTGCGGAATATGTTGTAGGCGCCGGCGGTGGTGAAGATCATCTCACGCGAGGACGCGGAGAAAAGATTGGCGCTGCCGGCATACGCCCCCGGGGCGGAACGCATTTGAGAGTAGGGGCCCGATGGTAACATCGGGCCTTTTTGTTTGCCGGCAGCGCAACCCACCAGCCACGGCTGCGTACAGATTATCAGGAGGGTGGGGGGCCATCCTGCCTACGGCGTTTGCTATTTACCAAGGAAGGTTCCCATGTCTCGCAGATGGCTGTGGTTAGTCACAATCGTGGGTCTGCTCTTCACGTTGGGCGCGGCGCAGTCAACCAAGTCTTACGACGCTGATCGCTTTGACGTGGAAGCGGTCGTGCAGGCAGATGGGTCACTGCTGGTGACCGAAACGGTCGTTTTCAATTTCCACGGTGAACCGTTTACATATGTATTCCGGGAGCTGCCCACTGAGTACACAGACGGCATAGCCGACGTTGTGGGAGCTATTGATGGGCGGACATTAGCGCCGGGGGATCAAGCGGGGCAGCTTGAGGTCAGCGGGCGCGACCCGCTGCGCATTACCTGGCACTTCGAGCCAACCAGCGACACCAGCCGCATATTTAGCCTGACCTACCGTATGTTGGGGTTGGTGAGACAGGCTGACGATCAGGACGTGGTTATCTGGCAGCCGCTGCCAGACAGCTATGAGTACCCCATTGCCGCCAGCCTGGTACGCCTGAGCTACCCGGCTAACAGTGTACCGCTGGGGGCGGCAGAAATTCAGGCAGGCAGCGCCGCCGTGACGGGAGCGGATAGCCAGGTCAGCTTCAGCCAGCAAAACCTGGCGCCCAATACGCCGCTGGTCATCGCGCTGCGCTTCCCGCAGGGCAGCCTGATCAGCACGCCACCGCACTGGCAGCGGCAGGCAGACGCGCGCCAGGCGCAGGCGCCGTTCTGGATTGGCGCGGCTGCCATCATCCTGCTGGCGGGTTCCGCCATCCTGCTGAGTATTTCCCCCCGCCAGACTGTGCCTGTGGAGCAAACGCCGCGCTACGAACCGCCGGCGCCGCTGCCGGCAGCTTTTGCCAATATTCTCGACCGTCAGGGAGCCAGACCCGATTGGAATGCGGCTCTGGCTACGTTGTTTGGCCTGGCGCAGCGGGGGACGCTGGTCATTGAAGAAAACCCGCAGAAAAAGTGGTATCGTGAGCGGGATTTCTTCATTAAGCTGGCGCAGGAGCCGGCTGATTTGCTGCCTCATGAGCAAAGTTTGCTGGCGTTGTTGTTTGAGACGAAAAAGGGACGCAGCAGCAGCGTCAGTATGGCAGAACTCAGCCAGCGCATTTCTTCGCGCGCCTGGGAACAGTTCCGGCAGACGTTATATGCGGAGTTCGCCGCCGCCGGCTTGCTCGATGCGCAGCGGCAACAAACTGGACGGCGGTGGACGATTGCCGGCAGCCTCCTTGTTATCGGCGGTCTGGTTATCGCAATCCCCATGATGCTCCTTTTATTTGGGTTCAGCGGGTTGTGGCCCTTGTTGGTGGCGGGCAGCGTGATCCTGTTGGGCTTTGTGACGTTGATAGTGGGCGCTCTGAGCACCCCCCTGTCACGCCAGGGGGCGGCTTTGTCCAGCGAATGGCGCAGCTTTGCCGAGTACCTGAAGCAAGTCACGCGCAATAAGGCGGCAGCCACGCGCCCGGACATGTTCGATTTGTATTTGCCTTACGCCGCCAGCTTTGGCATCCTGCATAGTTGGGCGCGTTACTTCGAGCGGAAAGGGTGGACAAAACTGCCGCCCTGGTTCCAGGCGCTGACGGCAACGCCGGATGAAGCCATGGGTGCATTTGTGGCTATGACGGCTGCCAGTTCGGCTTCGGGCGGCAGCGCGGCGGGCGCGGCAGGCGCAGCCGCAGCAGGCGCCGCCGGCGGCGGCGCCAGCGGCGCGGGTTAGAACCGGGCACTAGTGCAGCAGGGGGTTATATGATATACTGTAGAGGCTCGACAGTGAGCCGCTGATTTTATTGACATAATCCAGGTGGTTGCCCGACTCCTGTTGGTCGGGCGCTTTTTTGCAACAGACAGGCTCTTACTGTTGGGATGGGTCGGCTGTTGGCAGAGTAAGGGGGTCTGCGCCCGTGAGGGCCAGGCCGGACCGCTGATTCATCACGACAAGTAGGAGTGGTTTCATGACAACCGAATTTAATCGTTTTGACCTGCACCCGCAGTTGGTGCAGGCTGTAGCCGTTCGTGGCTACGATACCCCCACCCCCATCCAGGTGGCTGTCATTCCCATTATGCTCACCGGGCAGGATGTTATTGGCCAGGCGCAAACGGGGACAGGCAAGACGGCTGCATTCTCTCTCCCCGTATTACACAGATTGACGCCTGGTTTGGGGCGCGTGCAAAGCCTGGTGCTGACGCCCACGCGCGAACTGGCGCTGCAAGTGGCTAACGCCATGCACGCTTATGGGCGGGAACGACAGGCGCGGGTGTTGGCGGTGTATGGCGGTCAGCCGTATGCGCGGCAAATCCGTCGCTTGCAGCAGGGGGTGGACGTAGTGGTGGGCACGCCGGGGCGTCTGCTAGACCTGATCCGGCAGCAGGCGCTAGATTTGAGCGGCGTGGAAACGGTGGTGTTGGACGAAGCAGATGAAATGTTGAGTATGGGCTTCATTGAGGATATTGAAGCCATCCTGAACGAGACGCCCAGCGTGCGGCAGACGGCGCTGTTTTCGGCGACCATGCCGGCAGAAATCCGCCGCCTCGCCAGCCGTTATATGCAAAACCCGCAGACGGTGACCATTGACCAGGCGCAGCGCACGGTAGCCGCCATTGAACAACGCTATTACCTGGTGCAGGAAACGGATAAACTGGCAGCGCTAATGCGCCTGCTAGAAATGGAAGAAACGACGCGCATCATTATCTTCATGCGCACGCGCGCCGCCACGGACGCGCTGGCTAACGAACTGACAGCGCGCAGCTTCCCTGCCGAGGCGTTAAACGGCGACTTGAGCCAGGAAGCGCGGGAACGGGTGCTGAACCGTTTTCGTCAGGGCTCGTTAACGGCGCTGGTAGCCACCGATGTGGCGGCGCGGGGGCTGGACATTGAAGACGTATCGCACATTTTTAACTACGATTTGCCGCTGGACCCGGAATTGTATGTGCACCGCATTGGGCGCACCGGGCGCGCGGGCAAGACGGGCATTGCCATATCGCTGCTGGCGCCGGCAGAACAGCGCCGGTTGCGCCGCATTGAAGGGTATACGCGACAAAAAATGACGCCTGCCGCCCTGCCGACGGTAGAACAGATCCAGGCGCACCGCGAAGGGCAGCTTCTACAGCAAATGTTGGTCTGGCTGCAGCGGGGGCGCTGCCGCCGTGAACGGGAAATGGCAGCCGAGCTAAGCGCCGCCGGCTATGATCCGCTAGAAGTTGCCGCCGCCGCCTTGAAGTTGGCGCGCGCCGAAGAAAAACAGCGGCCTATTCCGCCTGTGCAAGAAGCGTCGTTTGACCACGCGGACGGCGGGCGGGAACGGGCGCGGCGCGAACGACGCACACCCCATGAAGCCCGCCGGAAGGGAAATGATCGCGCCTCGCACGAAGCGGGCATGGTGCGCCTGAGATTGGGCCGGGGCAAGACGCATGGCTTACGCCCGAATGATGTGGTGGGGATGATTGCTTATCATGCCGGCATTCCGGGCCATACCATCGGTAAAATTTCCATTCAGGAGCAGCACACACTGGTGGATGTGCCGCAGCAGTTTGTGACCCAGGTATTGGCTAAAGCCAACAGCTACCGCCTGCACAAACAAACCATCACCATCGAACGCGCCTGAGCCGCGCCTCTCGCGCCGCTATGATACCTATCACGGAAGCCATCAGCCTGGCAGAGAGCGAAATAGAGCTTGAGTTTGTACGCGCCTCCGGGCCAGGCGGGCAAAACGTCAATAAGGTGGCGACGGCGGTGCAACTCCGCTTTGACGTGGCTCACTCCCCGTCGCTGCCGGATGAGGTACGCGCGCGCGTGCAGCAGTTGGCTGGCAGCCGCCTGACCAGCGATGGCGTCTTGATCATCGAAGCCCACCGCTACCGCACGCAAGAGCAAAACCGCCAGGACGCTTTGCAACGGCTGGCAGCCCTCATCCGCGCCGCCAGCCAGCCGCCCAAGAAACGGCATAAGACAAAACCTACCGCCGCCGCCCGTGAGCGACGCCTGCGCGCCAAGCGCCGCCACAGCGACATCAAGAAGAACCGCAGGACGGCGATTAACGCAGATTCTGACTAATTATGTCAAATAAATTGTACCTATTCACAGCAAAGACGCTGACGCCGCCTGGCGGCGCGAACGCAAAGACAAAAAGAAAACTTTGCGGCCTTCGCGTCCTTTGCGGCTAATTCCAGAGGGCCGGCATAGCTACAATATGATTTCTCAATACCCACCTGGAGATTCCTATGACCACACCTGTCAACCCGGCAGAGCAGCCGGACGCCAGCGATAACGGGGCAGAGAAGCTGCCCGGAGCAGCGTCGCTACCAGAAGTGAAAATCCACGACTTACCTGAGCATTGGCTGGCAGCTATCCAACGCGCCGGCTGGCAGGAATTGATGCCTGTGCAATCGCGGGCCATTCCCTTTGTTATGGCCGGGCAGGATTTAATGGTGCAATCGCGCACGGGCAGCGGCAAGACGGGCGCTTTCGTGCTGCCCATGTTGGAGAAGATCAATCCGCTGCAAGCCACCTGCCAGGCGTTGGTACTCGTGCCAACGCGCGAGTTGGCGCTGCAAGTGACGCGGGACGCGCAGGTGTTGTTGGCGGAGCGGGGCATGCGCATTGCGGCTGTCTATGGGGGCGTGCGCTATGGGCCACAGCTAGACGCGCTGCGCGCCGGGGCGCACCTGGTGGTGGGCACGGCGGGGCGGGTGCTAGACCATCTGCTGCGCGGTTCGCTGTCGCTGGAGGCGCTGCGCCTGCTGATCTTTGACGAGGCGGACCGCATGTTGTCTATGGGGTTCTACCCGGACATGAAGCAGATCAAGCGGCATATGCCGGCACGCCGCGTGGAAAGCCACATGTTCTCGGCCACCTTCCCGCCCTACGTGCTGCGCCTGGCGAACGAATTCCTGCACAACCCCACCATTCTCAGCCTGAGCCAGGATCACGTCCACGTGACGGAAACAGAGCACGTCTTTTACACCGTGCCTGGCATGGACAAGGATCGCTCCCTGGTGCGCCTGATTGAAACGGAAAACCCCAGTTCAGCCATTATCTTCTGCAACACCAAAGCCAAAGTCCATTACGTGGCCGTCGTCTTGCAGCGGTTTGGTTACAATGCCGATGAATTGAGCGCCGACCTGAGCCAGCACGAACGAGAACAGGTGATGGCTCGCGTGCGCCAGGGAACGCTGCGTTTCCTGGTAGCCACCGACGTGGCGGCGCGGGGCATTGACATCCCCGAACTGTCCCACGTGATCCAGTACGAACCGCCGGAAGACCCGGAAAGCTATATTCACCGCGCGGGACGCACCGGACGGGCCGGGGCCAGCGGCGAGGCGATTACGCTGGTGGATGTGGTGGAGAAGTTAAAGCTGCGCCAGATTGCCAAAGCGTACCAGATTGACATCCAGGAACGACCGCTGCCGGGCGATGAGGATGTGCGCAAGGTGGTAGCGCAGCGGGCGACGGCGCTGCTGGAGGCGCGGCTGCGGGGGCGGGATAAGCTGCAAACGGAGCGGATGCAGCGGTTTGTGCCGCTGGTGCAGATGCTGGCGCAGGATGAAGAGATGCAGCAGTTGGCGGCTATGTTGTTGGATGATTATTATCACGATGCGGTTCATGCGGGGGGCGGAATGCCGGCAGACGCCGCTGACGAACAGCATCCGGCAGCCGAGCGCCGCCCGCGCTCGCGCGGCAAGCGCAAACGCCGGTGACCATCATCAGGATTTCGCAGATTTTTGTCTGACCACCCACCACGATTTACTGGGGCGTTACCCGCGCCCCTGTCTTCGAAGAGAACCTATATACGACCAGACCAATGAGTGGTATTATATTGGTAGTCAGTCATGCCTACGCTCAGGTCTGGTGCAGTTGCCGGGCAATCTGACGAGCGCGAAGACCCGCATACGAGGTAAAGACTCGTGCCACTTTCATCCAGGAGGAAATTATGAGCGACCAATCGTCGCAATGTCAGGGCATCACCCGTGCCGGCAGCCAGTGTAAGAACGCAGCCCGCCCTGGGTCTGACTACTGCCACATCCACCAATATATGGCTGCGGAAACAAGCGCCA
>JAGVTM010000406.1 GCA_019136785.1 Chloroflexota bacterium
GTGAGGTCATTTTGAAGCCCTGTCCCTTCGGCAGGCTCAGGGCAGGCTCTGAGCTTGTCGAAGGAATGGGCGGGTTGCCAACCCGCCTTACAAGTTACTTTTCGAAGGAGAAAAAGATGAAGAAATGGTTCTGGGGATTTACCCTGGTCTTAAGCATGATCGCATTAGCCGCCTGCGGCGGCGGGCCCACGGGCGGGCCGGCGGCAGAAACGCCCGCTAACGAGACAGACGCGGCAGCAAATGAAGACGGCGCCCCCGCCCTGGCGTCCGAACTGAGCGTTTACAACTGGGCTGACTACATTGACGAGCAAATTCTGGCTGACTATGAAGACAAGTATGGCGTCAAGATCATCTATGACACCTATGCTTCGAATGAAGATTTGTTGGCGAAGCTGCAAGCCGGGGCCACAGGTTACGACGTCATCTTCCCTTCTGACTATATGGTGTCGCAGATGGTTGAATTGGGGCTGCTGGCGGAAATTGACACGGCGGATATCCCCAACTTCGGCAACATTGGCGCAGATTTCGTGAACGCGCCCTTTGACCCCGGCAACCAGCACTGCGTGCCGTATCAGTGGGGTACCACGGGTCTGGCTTACCGCGCGGGCAATGCTTACTTTGAGGAAAACACGCCCGACAGTTGGGCTTATTTGTTTGAGCCAGAATTGCTGCAAGAGTACAGTAGTGCCGGCATCAACGTCCTCAACGACCAGCGCGAACTACTGGGCGCGGCCCTGTTTTACCTGGGCTACTCCCCGAACACCCAAAGCGAGGACGAACTCATCCAGGCGCGCGACCTGATTTTGCAGGCGAAGCCTTACTGGAAAACCTTTAACGGCGAAGATTACGACGACACCCTCATGGTTCCCGACGAAGTAGTCTTTTCCCACGCCTGGAGCGGCGACGCCGCCAGCGCTTACTGGAATACCTACGACGAAGCCGCCGAAGACGGCAGCTGGCGCTACGTCGTGCCCCAGGAAGGGGCGGTTAAATACCTGGACAACATCTGCATCCCCGCTGCCAGCCAGCGATATGAAACGGCGCTGCACTTCATCAACTACCTGCTGGAACCCGAAGTTGGCGCAGCCATCACCAACTTCACCTACTACGCCAGCCCCAACACCGCCGCCACCCCCTTCGTCTCCCCCGACATCCTGGAAGACCCTAGCATCTACCCGCCGGCAGAGGTGCAGGCTAAACTGCAATTCCTGGAAGACGTAGGCGACGCCATCTTTACCTACGATGAAATGTGGACGGCTATTAGAGGGCAATGATCGGGTAAGACGAGTACAAAAGTCTGCCAGACTTTTGTACTCTCTTAGTAACCATTCCCCCCCGCTCCCTGAGCCTGTCGAAGGGAACCGGTTTCGACAGGCTCAACCTACGGGGGAGTGAACGACTACGATGGGGCAGTACCAGGCGGCGCTGGCGGATTTCAATCGGGCGATTGAACTGGATGAGAAATACGCCTGGGCGATAGCCAGCCGGGGGTTAACGTACCGGCAGACGGCGCAGTACCAGGCGGCGCTGGCGGATTTGAATCGGGCGATAGAACTGGATGAGAAACTGGACTGGGCGATAGCCAGCCGGGGGGAGACGTACCGGCAGATGGGGCAGTACGAGGCGGCGCTGGCGGATTTGAATCGGGCGATTGAACTGGATGAGAAAGACGCCTGGGCGATAGCCAGCCGGGGGGAGACGTACCGGCAGATGGGGCAGTACCAGGCGGCGCTGGCGGATTTCAATCGGGCGATTGAACTGGATGAAACCAGTAACTGGAAAAGATACCAGCGGTTTCTGGTCTACACTGTTCTGTCACAATCTGACAACGCTGCCGCCGACATAGGCCAGGCTGTTGCTCTGGCTTCTACGGCCTATGCCCAGGATCAGACAAATTGGCGGAACACGTTTAACCTGGCGCTGTATTGCCTGGCGGTTGGACGCGCGACTGATTCTGAAAAGTATTATGAGGAAGCCCTGGCTGGTTGCCATGCCTGGCACATATTGCGAGAAGCCCGGGTGGATCTGGATGATTTTCTCACCGTCTTTCCGCAGAACCTGCCGGCGGCTGATATGCGCCAACGAGTCGAGGCGGCGCTGCGGGCGCGTGAGAGCGAGGCATATAACTAACCCAACTGCCGCCAGTCATTAAAAAGGTGGGTATATGGCTGTTGGCGCGGGTGAGGGGCGATGAGTTTGAAGGCAATGCCGGCATCAATCGTCAAATAAGTAGTCATGACGTTCCTCAAGTTCGGTGCGCGTCTCTGCCCATATGGCATCAACATCCACGAACTCTCCGCCACGTTCGGCCAGAATTTTCTCTGTCAGCGCCTTATTGGCTGCCAGCCAGTGTTCCCACTGACGTAGCTGTTGCCGCGCTTCCGTCTCCCGTATGCGCTCATAATCCTGTAAGCTGACTATGACTGCCTTTGGCTTTCCGCGAGAAGTCAGCACAATGTGCTCACCCCCAAATGCCACCCGATTCAGCAGTTCAGAAATTTCTCGCTTTACCTGTCCAACGCTTACTTGAGATTCGCTCACGCTCTCACCTCAGGTTGTGAAATATCATCTTTTTCCTGATTTTACACCAAGAGAAAACTGTTACCAAAATGCCGCAAGATTTGTTCCAGGATGAGCGAAATTCTGACCACGAATGGCGTGAGGCGTCGTTTATGGGATGCCTGTAATCTGGAACAGCCGCGCGTCAGGGGAATCAGCCGTAGGGGGACGTTTGTCCTCTGGGCGGGGGTTGGTGGGGCTGGTTTTTTGGGCTAGAATCGTGCGCTGCTGTGAGCGTATACTGCTCACCGGGTAGAGAAATGCGCAAATGAGTGAAACGGCAGCCATTCGTTTTGAAAATGTACACAAGCGCTTCCAGTTTACGGCGGATAAGCCGCAGACGATTCTGGAAGCGTTTCTGGCTGCATTTCGGCGGCGGCAGTCACCACCGCCGCTGTGGGCGGTGCGCGACGTCAGTTTTGAGGTGCAGCGTGGGCAGAGCCTGGGTCTGGTGGGGCGCAATGGCAGCGGCAAAAGCACGGTATTGAAGCTGGCAGCGCGCATTTTGCGTCCCAGCGAAGGCGTGGTAGCGGTGCATGGGCGCATCAGCGCCCTGCTGGAACTTGGCGCTGGTTTTCACCCCGACCTGAGCGGGCGGGAGAACATTTACCTGAATGGTTCGGTGCTGGGATTGAGCAAACGAGAGTTAGACAGTCGCTTTGATTCCATTGTGGCTTTTTCGGAACTGGTGGAGTTTATAGACATGCCCGTGAAGCATTATTCGTCGGGCATGTACATGCGCCTGGGGTTCAGTGTGGCTGTGCACGTAGACCCGGACATCTTAATCGTGGATGAAATTCTGGCGGTGGGCGACTACGCCTTCCAGACGAAATGCCTGGAGCGCATTCGCGCGATGCAGCGGCAGGGGGTGACGATTGTGATGGTCAGCCACCAACTGCAAACGATCCGCAACCTGTGTACGCACGCCATCTGGATGGATCACGGGCAGGTGCGGGCGCAGGGGGCGGCGGGCAGCGTGCTGGAGGCGTATCTGGATCATTTCCAGGCAGGCGCGCGGGCGCAACCAGGGGCGGCGGCGCAGATGCACTTTCGCCGCTGGGGCACAGGCGAGGTGGAGATCACGGCGGTGCGGCTGGTAGACGAGGCGGGCAATTCACGGCAGGAGTTTGTCACGGGCCAGCCATTTGTGGTGGAAATTCATTACCTGGCGCACCAGGCGGTGCGCGACCCGGAGTTTGGCCTGGCAATCTTTCATCAGGATGGCACGCACATTCTGGGGCCCAACACGCGGCTAGCGGGGGTGAAAATGGGTCAGGTGCAAGGGGCCGGGGTGGTGCGGTATCGGTTGGAGCGGCTGCCGCTGCTGCCGGCATCTTACCGCCTCACCGTTGCCATTCACGATACCCAACTGCCGCGCGCCTTCGACTACCACGAAGAAGCGTATGCCTTTCGCGTCGTGGCCGCCGCCGGCGCGGAAAAACAGGCAGGGCTGATAGACCTGCCCGCCCATTGGCATTGGGAGCCAGCCGCATGAGCCAGGCGTTGCCTGCCGCCAGCCGCCGCCTGCCCCCTTCCGCGCTGCGTCTACCAGGTTCCCCGTCCTTGTGGCTGCCGTACCTGCTGTACTTGCTGCTGGCGGTTGCTTATCTGTTGGCTGTGCCCCTGGGCGAGTCGCCCGACGAGCCGGGGCATTTGCAGTGCATTGGGCAGGTGGCGGCGTTGGGGCGGCTGCCGCAAATTGAGCCGCCGCCGGCGGGGGCGTGGTGGTCGCGGGAGGCGATTCTGTCGGGGCGAATGTGCTACCACATGCCCCTTTATTATTTGCTGACGGGTGGGCTGCAATGGCTGGTGCAGGGCAGCGCCCCGCTGCCGCCCTTGCCGCCGAGCCACCCAGAATGGAATGGCATGACCGCCGCGCCGATGTTTGACCATGCCGGCAAAACCGCCTGGTATGTTCTGGACGAAGCTGCCGTCGTCACCTGGATGCGTCTGGCGGGCGTCCTGGCGGGGCTGGCGATCTTAGGGACGGCGGGACGCGCGGCGCGCTTCTTACAGCCAGACCAGGAAACAGCGCCGCGGCTGGCGCTGCTGCTGACGGCAGGTTGGCCCCAGTTTTTATTCATGAGCCGGGCCATCAGCAACGACACCCTGGCGACAGCGTTGGGCGCGGTAGCTCTGGCGCTGCTGCTAGACGTGGGGCGACCGGGGCGGTATGGCTGGCTGGGCTGCCTGGCTTGCCTGGCTGTTCTGGCGAAGCTAACGATGGTGTTTCTGGTGGGCGTGCTGCTGCTGGCGTTTTTAACAGAGAGCCTGGTGGTGTACCGGGCGCGGGCGCGCGCTTACGTCTGGCCGGGTCTGATCCTGCTGGGACTGTTGCTGGCGCTGGCGGCGCTGTTGTGGCTGCAGCCCACGCTGCGCAGCCATCTACGCCTGAGCGAGCTTTCTTTTACGCCCGTGGCTGGCGCCTCACAAACGCTGGTTTATTGGCAGCGGGTGGGGGCGTGGACGATGAGTTCTGGTTGGGCTCGTTTTGGCTGGATGAATTTACCTGCTCCGCAATGGCAGGCTGTTTTGTGGTGGGGTATTATAGCAGGCGCGGGCCTGTCAGGCCTGATTTTTTCGTGGCGCGCGGCGACTACGCCAGCGCGACGGTGGCAAGTAATAGTGGTGGTATTGTGGTTGGTTGGTCTGGCCGTCATCTACGGGCGCATTAATCTCAACAGGTTTCAACCGCAGTTTCGTTTGATTATGGCGGCTGTGCCGGCATTAGCCGCCCTGGCTGCTGTGGGGTTGGCGCGCGCCACTGCTCCCTGGTGGCGCTGGCAGCGGCGGCTGCCCTGGCTGCTGGCTGGCGGGTTGCTGGTCAGTAACGCCTGGCTGATCCTGACCATCATTGTGCCCGCTTATTATTGAAGAAGTTGTTGCATGAAAAACAAATCTGTTCTTCTTTTGACCATTTTTGTAGCCAGCCTGGCCTTGACAATGGCGGCGGCGTGGGCGCACAGTCGCCCCAGTCTATCCCCGGCGTTGGCGGCTGAGGCGGACAATGCGCCGGCAGGAGCGGCGGCGCCGGCAGGAGTGGCGGCGCTGGCAGGAGCGGCAGGCCCGACGATACAGCTACGGCCTGACCACCATCCCGCTGCAGATGGCGCGGCGCAGGCAGATACGACGACCATCGCCAGCGCGACCGTACTCACGGAAACAGCCAACCAGGCATACCTGCCCATTTCTTTCTACAAATTCACCGATTATCCTGCGCCCCACGACACCGGCTTTAACTGTCGCTACGGCATTGCCGCCTGGACGCAATGGCACGTCAAGCCGCTGGCGGAATTCCACGCCGGCTGGTTTCTTACCTTTAACACCCGCTCGCCGCGGGCGCACTGGAACGTAGAGTATGTGCCTGTGGTGCGCATCAAGCAGGATCGGGACGAGATAGGTTACCGCCTGCCCACCGTCAGCGTCACGCCGCCGCTGACGGACGAAGGGCTGGGGGCGCTGGTGGACAACCTGCCGGGAGCGTTGTGGTTCGTGGGGAACGAGCCAGACCGCGTATACTGGCAGGACGATACCATGCCCGACGCCTACGCCCGCATTTACCACGACATTTACCACTTCATCAAGCAGCGTGACCCCACCGCCCAGGTGGGCATAGCCGGCCTGGTACAGGTCACTCCGGGACGGATGCAATATCTGGACATCATTTGGGACACCTATCTCAGCACCTTCGGCACAACCATACCCGTAGATGTGTGGAATATGCACCTCTACATTTTGCCCGAAATGAAGATTGACGGCAGCGGGTCGCGCGCTGCCGTGGCTTTGGGCACAGACCCCGCCCTGGCCATCCTGGAAAATCACACAGGCAAGCCCGACCAATGCCCGCGCGACGACGTGTACTGCTACGCCGAACACGACGATATGAATATCTTCGCGCAGCAGGTGTTGTGGATGCGTACCTGGATGAAGGAACATGGGCAGCAGTATAAGCCGTTGGTATTGTCGGAGTTTTCCACGCTCTACCCTTACGAGATTGACAACCCAAATGATCCCAACCAATGTTACCTCAAAGATGAAAACGGGCAGTGCTTCACGCCTGAAAGGGTGTCCCGGTTTATGGAAGCCACTTTTGCCTATCTGGAGACCGCTGCCGACCCGCAGTTAGGCTATCCGCTGGATGGCAACCGGTTGATTCAGCAGTGGTTGTGGTTTGCTATGGATGAAGGGGTTGCTGGCAGTTCCAACCGGCTGATTGATGCTTACACGCAAAAAATGACAATGGTGGGCCAGAACTTTAGCCAGGCAGTCGCCGCCATTCCCCGTTACGTTAATCTGCTGCCAGCGCAAACTGTCAACCGGGTCGTCATGTCCCAGGAAGGTGATCCCGTACCGGAAATTGGCGTGCTACTGCGCAACAACGGCAACCTTGACCTGGCAGACACGGATTTCACCGTTACCTTTTACGCCGACCCCGGCCTGACCATGCCCATCGGCAGCGCCGTCGTGCCCGCGCTTTCTGGCTGCGCTCGCCGCGCCCAACTCGCCAGCGTCTCCTGGAGCGACGCCGAACCCGGCGTGCACCATTACTGGTACAAGATTGACGCTTTGAATCAAGTAACCGAGAGCAGCGAAGCGGATAACGTCGGCGCAGGTATGATTATTGTGCAGCCGCAGCAGTTGTTTTTACCTTTTGCCGCGCGTTGATCTGCCGGGTATCATCCGATTAGATCGTGGCAATCTCTTCAACCACATATCGGTTCCATCAAACGGGCAAAAGGCATCGGCGCAGGCGGGACTGACACCTGCCACGATTAAGTGCAGCGCTACCGCCTGCCGGATTTATAGCAAACGCTTACATTTACTTCACGCCAGGCTTATAGAATTGTGTTTTGCTATGATGGCATAGTGGACTTGAATTATTCCTTTTGATAGGATAGGGGCGAATGAAGTAGAAAGCGCTGCCGGCAGTCACAAAGAGTTGGGAGATCAGGCTGGGAGAAAACCATACTTCGGAGGCATTGGAATAGAAATGACGGGATTCATCCTCAAGAAACCACTGATTGGGTTGGCCCTAACTTGTGTTTTGGCGGCTGCCTGCGTTCTGACGTTAAGAGCCGCCGAACCGCAACAACCCGATTCGGGGCTGCTCTTGACGGAGTACCCGATCCCGTATGCCAACAGCCAGCCGTGGCGCGTGCAAGCCATTGCCCCAGACACAGTCTGGTTTACCATGTCGGGCGCCAGCGCCATTGGCTTGTTGCAAGTCACGCAGGTTGGCTACACCTTTTCCCGTTATGACACGCCTACGCCAGACAGCCAGCCGTATGATCTGGCTTACCGCGACGGCG
>JAGVTM010000475.1 GCA_019136785.1 Chloroflexota bacterium
CCGTCGCCCCCAGCCCCACGTCCGAGCCATCAAAATACAATGCCCACAAGCCCGTACTCACGCCCACCGTCAGGATGTCTTCATCAGCAAAAGGCACGCCATTCACCAGCCCCCCCGTGTTGGAGCTAACGAACAGGCTGTCGCTGGGAACGACGCTGGCGCCCACATCCGCCAGACCCGCTCCCAACAGCCCCACGTAATTTGGATTCTCCTCATCTATCGGCTGCGCCGTAACTTGAATTAAGGCCGTTATGTCCGCTGGCGGCAGCGCCGGATTAACGCTGCGAATCAACGCCGCCTGCCCGGCAACGAAGGGTGTAGCCATAGACGTGCCGCTCCACTGGGCGTATCCATCCACCGGGAAGGTGCTGGTGATGCTTTCGCCGGGGACGGCTATGTCCACCCATTCGCCATAATTGGCAAAGTAAGATTTGGCTGCCGTGGGGCCCACCGCCGTCACCGCCATCACTTGCGGGTTGGAGGCCGGGTACTGTTCGCTGCTGCTGTCCAGATTGCCGGCAGCCGCCGTCACCAACACCCCCGCCGCCGCCGCACTCGCAATCACTTCCTCCATAAGCTCCGACTGCTCCGCCATGCCCAGGCTGAGGTTAATTACGTCCGCCCCGTTCTGCACGGCGAACTGCACCGCTTCCGCCAGAACGTAATCGTTGCCGCGCCCATCAGAATCCAACACCCGCAGCGGCATAATTTGCGCTGCCGGGGCGACCAGGTTCACAATGCCCGCCACGTGCGTGCCATGCCCCGCCCCTTCATCTACCAGACTGTCGCCATCGTCGTCCAGCCCATTAAACTCATCATCAGGAAAGGGATCGTCATCAATATAATCGTAGCGGGCTGCCGTCAGATGCGCCGCCAGGCGCGGATGGTCTGCCTGAACGCCCGTATCCAGCACCGCCACCACCGCCCCGCTGCCCAGGGTCACTTCATGCGCCACCGCCAGATTCAGCATGGCGATGGCATACTGCCCCAGATACGGGTTCGGATCATACCCGCCCCAGGCCCACGTTTCGCTGGGATCCCCTTCGGGCATCTCGCTGAAAAAGTTCGGCTCCGCGTAAATCAGGCGTGGATCATTCTGCATGATCTCTACAATATCTTCCACGTCATGACCAGGCGCCAGTTGTAGCAGATAAATGCCGGCGCTTTCCAGGAAGATGTCCAGGATGGTCGTGCCATAGGTGGCGTTTACGCCTTCAATCGTCGCCCCGCCCGCCACGTTCACCTTCACCACTACCTGCCCGTCCACGTAATCGTCATCATCTGCATGAAGGGGCGCAGACCAGGCCATCATAGCCCAAATCATGCCCGCCATCAGCAGCCCCCATCCAGTCCAAAGCCAGTTTTTGCGTACCGCTCTCTTTTTCATCGTTACCATACCTCCCGCCTCTTGCGCACCCCACCAGTGGGGTCGCTGAGGCGATTATTCTTTCCGTACCATCGGCTTCCAGCCGGCTTCTTGCCTCTTGCCAGCAAGGATGCAGGCGCTACCG
Source organism: Chloroflexota bacterium (assembly GCA_019136785.1). Taxonomy (GTDB): domain Bacteria; phylum Chloroflexota; class Anaerolineae; order Promineifilales; family Promineifilaceae; genus JAGVTM01. Next base: position 1,512 of record JAGVTM010000475.1, read on the forward strand.
AATGCCGGCTCCTTGCCCTCTTGTACCGCCGGCTTCCAGCCGGCTTCTTGCCTCTTGCCAGCAAGGATGCTGGCGCTACGAGATGCTGGCGCTACGGCGCGCTTGGGGCGTTGGCGCTACAGGACGGGTCAGACCACTCGCCACTCACCACTCACCACTCCTCACTCACCTCTGCCCTACCAAAATGAAAGGCGCCCAGTAATAGGGGTGGGGGTGCGTCGCCTTTACCGTGCGCTGCGCCTGTCGCAGCGCCGCCGCCGCCTGACCCGGCTCCTGGCGCAGTTGCTCGTACAATGTCGCCATCAGCGCTGCCGTTGTTCTATCCTGCGCCAGCCACAAACTGACCACCAGCGTGCTGGCCCCCGCCCCCAGAAAAGCCCGCGTCAGCCCCAGCAGTTCATCCCCACTAATCACCTGACTCAGACCCGTTTCACACCCGCTCAGGGTGACAAAAGCGTGCGGTAGATTAAGCTGCACGGCCTGCAAAGCCGTCAACCAGCCATCATACAACCGCAGGGCTGAAAACATCGGGTTATCGGCGCGGAACAAACCGTGACACGCCAGATGCAAATAGGCGCAGCCCCCAGCCTGGCTTTGTAGCGTTTCCAGGGTGGCTTGCTCATCCAGATACACCTGCGCGCCCGCGAAACCCGCCGCCACCGCCATCACTTCCTGTGTCACCGCTGGGATGGCTGGGTCGGGCGCGCCCATGACCACTGTTTTGCCATCGCGCAGCGTCTGCCGGTTCTGGCACAACACGTACACCGTGGCGCTGGGGGCATAGCTCATTTCAAACCGTTCCAGCAAATAATCCTGCCCGTCAAACAAGGCGTGGAACGGCACGTGATGCAGCAAACCGTGCGGCACAATGGTTACTTTTTCTGCGCCAGCCAGCGTGGACTCCAGCGGCGCAAATAACCAGTCGTATAACGTCCCCAATAGTCGCTGCGTCGTCTGCGTCAAGACGGGTAAGTGCCGTGCAATAAACGCTTCCCCGGCGCGGAAACGGCTCCACTGCGCGTTCAGGCGGTGTAGCAGCTCCTCTACTTCCGCCACGTGGCCCAGGCGGCGAAATACAGACAGCGTCCCCTGGCGGCTGACAAAAGCCATCACCTCTTCCCCAATCTGATAATAGGAGAGCAGCGTTACGTCAGCCGGAAGCTGCGCCGCCAATTCGTGCGGGGCGAATGTTGGCGTGAGGGGGTCTGCCGGCATATCATCTGCCGTCATTTGCAACTGCAAGCGGCTGACTGCCTGCTCCAACTGCGCCGCCCGCACCGGCCCGTCCGCATAGCGAATCTTGCGCTCCGCCAGGCGGCGGTCGCTGCCTGCATCGCTGTTTAGCAAATCGTTATACAGCGCGTTCAAATCTGTCTGCAGTTGTGCTAACTGCTGCTGGTATTCCCCCTGACCTGCCATCTGCGCTGTAACCGTCCCCTGCATCAAATCCACCAGCGCCCGCGACTTCGCCCGTTCCGCCACGGCAAACGCCTGCCGCAGGCTTTCAGCGTCGCCGCGGGACAGGAATAACTGCACCAGTTCGTTATAGGCGATGACCTTATCCTGCAAAAAAGAAGCGCGCAGCTTTTCCTGCGCCAACGTGCTGCGCAGCCGCTCAATTTCGGTCACAGCCGCTTCCAGATAGGTCTGCGCTGCCGCGTCGTTGCCCTGCCGCCGCTGCCAGCGTCCATACCGCTCCAGCCAGCGGTAGCGTAGTTGCGGCAAACCCAGAACTTCCACCAGCGGCTGGGCTGCCAGCAAATGGGTTTCAGCCTGCGCCGCATCATCCTGCTGCAAATCGGTCAGGCGCAAATGGGCATATAGTTCAGGAACCAGCCAGCTATGGCGCTGCGCCAGGCTGAGAGCCTCTGCCGCCGCTGCCAGAGCCGCCGCCGCCTGACCGCGAGCAGCCTGGGCTGCCGCCTGTTCCAGCAGCGCCGTGGCTAACGAGGGCGTTGGCGGCGTTTGCAGCAAGCCCACAGCCATCTCTAGCGTCTGCTCCGCCTCGGTCAGGTGACCCTGCGCCAGCAGCGACGCACCCAGCCCCCACAAGGCGCGGGCGCGGTGTAGGCCGACGCCCGCAGCGCGCAGCGCCTGCTCTGCCTCGCGGTAAGCGGCAATGGCTTCCGGATACAAATTGACAGTCTGGTAGGCATACGCCGTATCTAGCAGCAAAATGTGCTGATCCAGCGTGGGTTCCTGGGCGGCAAATAACTGCCGCGCCTGTTCAAAAGCGGCTAGACTCTGGCTGTAGTTGCCCAGCAGCAAATGCGCGCTGCCCAGATTGTTGAGCGTTTGCGCTTGCAGGAAGGTTTGCCCGGCGGCAGCACGCAAAGCCAGCGCCGCTTCCAAAACAGACAACGCCTGCGCTGCCCGCCCCAATTCCAACAAAAGCACCCCGCGGTTGTTGCCAATATCGCCCGCCCGTTCGGGCAGCCCCAAAAGGAGATATTGGGCTTCGGCGGCGTGATAAGCATCCAGCGCCGCCTCGTACTGCCCCAGGCGACGGTAACACAGCCCCATGTTTTGCTGCACCTGCGCCGCCAGCCGCGCCAGTTCGCCGCCGGGGTGGCTGCCGGCGCGATCCAGCAGCGCGTGACCGGCAGCCAGGGCAGCTTCATACTGACCCAATTCTGCCAGGATGTGCATGAGGCCCACGTTCGTGGCTAATGCCGGCATTTCCTCCCCCAACGCTGCATAACCAGCCTGCGCCGCCCGCACCAATTGCAGCGCCGTCTCCAATTCGCCCGCCAGGGCGTGCGTTTGCGCTTTGAGATACGTGGCGCGGGGAATGACGCGGGGAATGCCGGCAGCTTCGGCAATTGCCAGGCAAACGGTCGTTAATCGCCGCGCCTGGCTGGGGTCTCGCCGCGCCAACTGCCCCGCCCACTCCACCAGCTCCACCAGCCCTTTTTCATTGAACCATCCGGCTGTTTGCAGATGGGATACCTGGGCAGCCATATCGGGCAGCGCCAGCCACCCGGCTACAAAAGCGGCGTCAATGGAAACAGGCGCATCGCTCATACGCTTAGCCGTAGGGGTACGATAATTTCATACTGGTCGTGTTGGATGGACAGTTCATATTCCCCCCCTGGCATATCGGCAAAGACAAACTCGCCCAGATCATCGGTCGCCGTAAAACGGCGTTCCGTCTGACCCTGCCACAGTTGCACGCTGTAGATGTCTGGCGCAGGCGCAGCCGTGGGCAAAACGTGTCCCCAAACGGTGAACGCCTGCGTTGCCGGGCGCTCCTGGATGGTCAGAGCCACGTCCGCGTAAGGCGTGCTGTAAATAAGCTGGCGGTCGGCGGCGGCGGCGGAGCGAATGCCGGCAGCCAGCGGCTGCGCCTGACTATCAAACTTCAACACAGCCGTCAACCGTTCCCACCAGGATGGCGCACGGTTCTCCGCCGCATGCGCGGCAAACTGGCGGCTCAGATCGGCGCGCACCGCCGCTGGCGGCGCTTCCCACGCCGTCCGGTCACTGATCTGGCGAAAGGTCTCTAACCAGGCCACGTCCGCCTGCAGGCCGGCATCGGCGGCTACCTGCGCCGCTACCTGCGCCGCTTCTGCCGCCGGCAGCCGCCCTTCTACCCAATCCACCAGTTGTCCAAAACTCACTTTGTCATCCATCCTGCCATCCCTGACCGTCAACCTGTGCGGCGCAGCGCTATCATAGACAAACGCTTCTAACCTTCTCTTAACTATTGCCCCTTAAACCGTCAAAAAATACAACACTTTTCGGATCCCGCTGTCATTCCTGTGTCATTCCGACGAGTCTTCGAGGAGGAATCCCACCCCCTTGCGCCAGCCAGCCATCATTGCATTATCTCTTTCAGCCGCTGCAAACAACGCGCCCGCGTGGGCCCCACGCTGCCCACCGCCATCCCCAGGCGCGCCGCAATCTCCGTATAGGCTGGCTCCTCTGCTTCCAGATGCAACGCCTGTAAAAGCTGCCGGCAGCGCTCATCCAGGCGAGATAGCCCTTCCTGTAACCATTGCAGCCGTTCCCACCGCTCCTGCCGTTCGGCGGCGTCCATATCCGGCAGCGCCGCCGCGGCCTCCTCTCCCTCTTCCGCCCGCTGCTGCTGCCGCTCAGACAATCGCCAGGTATGCCGGCGGGCAACCGTCCCCAGCCAGGCTACCAGGTTGCCATCTTCCCGCAAGCGGTGCAGATTTTCCATCAAAATAATGAAGGTGTGCTGCGTAATATCCGCCGCATCCTGCCGCGTAAGGCCAAAGTTCAGCGGAATAGAAAACACCAGCCGCTCATACCGGCTGACCAGTTCTTCCCACGCCTGCTGTTCTCCCTTGCGGCACGCCTGAATGAGCTGCCAATCTCGTTCGTCCATAAATCCCCGCGCCCTTTATTCACGCAGCAGAAAATTAGTTAATGAGGAATGCTCCCCGTCTTTTCGCGCAGCCGCCAGTCTAGCGCCGTATACCGTTCGCTCACCTTGTTGTTTTTGATGGCTACGCTAATGGCCCGTCGTGTGCCCACCAGGATCGCCAGCTTGCGCGCCCGCGTCACCGCCGTGTACAGCAGATTGCGCTGCAGCATCATGTAATGCTGCATCACCACGGGTAACACCACGCACGGATACTCAGAACCCTGCGACTTATGCACGCTGATGGCAAAGGCGTGTACCAGTTCATCCGCTTCCAGAAAGTCATAGACGACGGGCATCCCATCAATGCTCACCGTGAACGTCTGCATCACGGGATCCATCTCCGTAATCCGTCCAATGTCCCCGTTAAACACATTCTTATCGTAATTGTTCACGGTTTGCATCACCTTGTCGCCCACGCGGAAAAGGCGTCCACCAAAGCGGCGCTCTATTTTGCGTTGGCCCGGCGGGTTGAGCGCCGCTTGCAGCAGCAGGTTCAGATTAGAAACGCCGGCGCTGCCGTTGTACATGGGGCTGAGCACCTGAATATCCGCCAGCGGATCCAGCCCAAACTTGTGCGGCGCGCGGTTCTGCACAATATCCACCACCAGTTCAGCCACTTCGTCTGGCTCCTGCTTCACAAACAGGTAAAAATCTTGCCCCGGGTCGCCGCTGCCGGCAGCGCTCCCCTCTGCTTCCGTTATGGGCATCTGCCCTTGATTGATGCGATGGGCGGTGCGAATGATGAGGCTGCCTGCCGCCTGGCGAAAAATTGTTTCCAACCGCACCACTGCCGGCACGCCCGATGCAATCAAATCCCGCAGCACGTCCCCCGCCCCCACCGAAGGCAGTTGATCCACGTCCCCCACCAGCAGCAGATGGCTGTCCACTGCCACCGCCTTAAACAGGCTGTTTGCCAGAATCAGGTCCAGCATAGACGCTTCATCTATAATCACCATATCCACCAGCAGCGGATTCTCCTCATCGCGGGCAAACCCTTCGCCGGGTTGGAACTCTAACAGGCGATGAATCGTCTTGGCCGGGCGTCCGGTCGTTTCCGTCAGCCGCTTGGCTGCCCGTCCCGTGGGCGCCGCCAGCGCATAGGTCAACCCTCCCTGATCCAGCAACTCCAGCAGGGCGCGCAAAGTCGTGGTCTTGCCCGTCCCTGGTCCGCCGGTCAAAATGGTCACCTTATGGGTGATGGCTGTGTGGATAGCCGTTTGCTGCTGCGCCGCCAACTCCATCCCCGTTTGTCGCCACATTTGAGCAAAAAATGCCGGCGTCAACCGCTGCCTCAGCCGCGCCAGGCGGCTGGCGGGGTGCGTCGTCAACCGCTGAATGCGGTTGGTCACCCCAATTTCCGAGTAATAGAACGGCGTCAGGTAAACGGCAGTCTCTTCCCGCATCGCGGGCGCGGCTTCCGGCTGGCTGACGCTGTACGTGATCGTTTCTCGCTTAATGAGGGCGTCGCTTTCTAGCTGCTCAATCACGGCGCTCACTTTGGCGGTATCCAGCCCCAGGATTTCGGCGGCTTCCGGCTCCAGTTCCGGCTGCGGCACATAGACGTGACCTTCCTCCACCAGCCGGTTAAGCGTGTAGGCAATCCCCGCCTCAATACGATTGGGGTCGTCATGCGCCAACCCCAGCGCCTGCGCCAGTTTGTCCGCCGTCTTGAAACCCACGCCATGAATGTCCTGCACCAGTTTGTACGGCGTATTCTGCACCACGCTCAAGGACGTATACCCATATCGCTTGTAGATCTTGATCGCCAGACTGGTCGAAACGTTGTGGGACTGCAAAAACAGCATGACATCTTTGATGGCTCGCTGCTCCTCCCACGCCTTAATAATGCCGCTGACCCGCTTTTTGCCTATTCCCAATACTTCGCGCAGGCGGGCCGGCTCATAATCAATGATGTCCAGAGTTTGTTCGCCAAAGGTGTTGACAATGCGCTCCGCCATCACGG
>JAGVTM010000461.1 GCA_019136785.1 Chloroflexota bacterium
TTGTCTGATACCCATGCTTTGTCAACTTGCAGCCAGATATGCGCTGGCACACTTATAGGACATTGTATGAGAGGAGACGACAGGCAGGCAGTGACAGATCACACGGATGGGCGTGACAAACGTCAATAGATTCTTGTGAAACAAGTCTGCCAACAGATTGGGGCGCTTTGGGTCTGATGGAGGTGCAAGTTATCGCTCTAAAGGAATTGGGGGAAGTCCTGAAGTATTGAAATTTACAGTAGGTGTCGCAACTATAAATTCAGATGATTCTGCCTTTGGCGAATTTCAGATTTGGCTTGATCCGTGTTATGCTATGGTAAATCCTGGACATGGTGGCTCTTTTAGATTTTGCGGGGTCTGCCCCGTATATGGGTTTGCGAATTCCTACTTGATCGTCTCAAATGGAGAGATTATTGATGAAAGAGAAATTCTTTGGGCGCTATATTGTAACTGATCCAGATATCTGTCACGGAAAGCCCACTTTTCGTGGAACACGCATTTTGGTTGCCGACGTTTTAGAACAAGTTGCAGATGGGTTGGCTTGGGAAACAATCATTGAAGAATGGCGTGGGAGTATTTCATATGAAGCAATCGCTGAAGCTGTCAGATTATCAAGGCGGGCATTCCTTGAGAATGCCGATCAATATGCTTTGGAGCTAAGCGTCGCGTGATTATTCTGGACGAAAACATTATAGACAATCAGCGTCGTCAACTTATTAGCTAACGAAAGCCAAGCGCATGGGAAAGGTTATTCGCGCCTCGCATGTTGGCCTATCGGTTTGGAATGTTCATGCTGAAAAAGAGGAATATCTTGAGTGGGAAAGGTAGTTTTGATGTGGGAACAGCAGTCTAACGAGCGACATGCAGCAAAAAAAAGCGCCCCAGACGCCAGCTTCAGCCGGACAGAAAAGAGCCAGCAGCCATTCTGGTGGCAATTCGACTTGCCTGCCTGCGCCGCCGCCCCGCCGCGCCCCGGAGAACTTTGCCCACAATGCAAGCGCGCCCCCCTGGATTACAACGAACAATTCATTCTAGCCTGCCCCCTCTGCGGCTACGTCGCCGAGGCGGGCGCTTTTACCTGATAATGATGCAGACGCAGGCGTGACCTGTGCCTCGTTCCCGACGAGCAGCATCTTCCCCCACATTCACCTGGACGCGCAATGGCAGCATGGCTGTTGAACGTCTAAAAGGATTCTCACATGAACGCATCAGTCAAATGGGATCACGGCTTAACCTTTGCCGGCATTGCCGACAGCGGCTTTACCGTCAACCTGGGCGGCGACAAGAGCGTCGGCGGCGACGACGACGGCCCGCGCCCTATGGAACTCATCCTCATCGGCCTCATCGGCTGCACCGCCATGGACGTCATCTCCATCCTGAACAAAATGAAAGAACCCGTCGCCGGCTTTGAAGTCCGCGCCCAGGCCGAACGCGCCCCCGCCCACCCCAAAGTGTTCACCCACATTGCCATTGAATACCTGGTGCATGGTCAAGGCGTGAAACCAGAATCCGTGGAACGGGCCATTGAACTGTCCGAAAAACGGTACTGCCCCGCCCAGGCTATGTTGGGTCAGGTCGTGCCCATTGACATCAGCTACCAGATTTTGCCCTGATGGCAACCTGTAGAGACGTTGCCCCGGAGAGACGTTGCAATGCAACGTCTCTACGATAAATTGGAGGTAACACATGCGCAAAAATCTCTTCTTACTCCTCACCTTGTTTGGCATTAGCCTCCTGTTAGCCGCCTTCGCCGCCCCCACAAACGCAGCCGCCGCCGGGGATTCCCCCCTGGCGCAGATGAACTACCAGTACCAGATGAACGACGGCAGCAGCGGTCAGGGCACGTACTGGCTCTATCCCGGCCTGCGCTTCGTGGACGAAAGCGGGCGCACCGGCTACTGGCTGTTCCCTCCCACCAACGTGCCCCGCTTCTTCTTCCGCTATGACCCCGGCATGGCTTGCGACGCCCTCTCCGCCGGCGTCTACATGCAGCCCCACGTCTATCAAGGCGCCCGCCTCTGCCGCGACGGCTCCGGCGTCTACGGCTCGTGGACAGGCGTGGTCATTAACAATTCAACAACTCACCAATTCACGAATTAATTATTTCTTTTCTCGTTCCCACGCTCTGCGTGCCGTGCGCCTGCTGCGGCGGGCGGGCTGCGCCGTGGAATTCCCCCAGGCGCAAACCTGCTGCGGGCAGCCGTTCTTCAACAGCGGCTTTCGCCAGGAGGCGCGGCGGCTGGCGCAGCGCACCATCGCCATTTTTGAGCCTTATGAGGCGGTGGTGCTGCCCGGCGGCTCCTGCACCGCCATGATCCGCCTGGAATATCCCCACCTGCTGGCGGATGACGCCCGCCGCAGCGGCGGGCGCGCCGCGCCGGACGCTGACTGGCTGGCGCGAGCGCAGGCGCTGGCAGCCAAAACCTACGAACTGAGCGAATTTCTGACACACCACACGGACTGGCAGCCGCCCTCCCAATCTGACGCCGCCGGCGCTGCGCCGGACGCCGTCGCCTATCACGACTCCTGCCACATGTGCCGCCTGCTCCAGTTGCGCGATGAACCGCGCGCTCTGTTGTCTGCTGCGGGCTGTTCACTACGCGAAATGGGCGAACCTGACCGCTGCTGCGGCTTTGGCGGTCTGTTCTCCCTGCGCCTGCCCGAAGTGGCGAACGCTATGGCTGCCGAAAAGCTGCGCCAGGCGCAGGAAACGGGCGCGGACACTCTCGTCACCTCCGATCCCGGCTGCCTGATGCACCTGCGCGGTCTGGCAGATGCCGGCACGCCCCGACTGACGCACCTGGCAACCCTGCTCGATGAGCTTTCGTCAGCGTAAAACCAGATGTATCAGACGCCTACCAGATAGTGGTCACATCATATTGGTTGATTTCGGTATCCATCGAAAGCAGCGGCATATTCTCTAACTGGCTTTGCGCTATCAACAGTCTGTCAAACGGGTCTTGATGGATGTCCGGCAGCTTGTAAACTTGCAGCGCGTGACTTAATTGTACGGGCAAGGGGACAAAACGGTGGCGGCTGAGGCGACTGGCAATGTAAATATCGGGCGGATCAGGAAGTTCCAGCCGACCTTTGGCGAATTTGATGGCGATTTCCCAGGCGCTGGCCGCGCTGAAATAGATTTCGTTGTGGCCATCCCCAATGAAAACGCGGGCGCGTTCTGACAATTGGGGCGCATCCATATTCCACCAGAGAAAGGTATGGGTATCCAGCAACGCTTTCATATATCAAACTCTGGCAGCGGCTCGTCAAAGTCAGGATGCAGGATAATCTTGCCGGCATCGTTCCCCGGCACACGCGGTTCGGCAGGTTTTTGCATAGGAGACAAAACAGCAATAGGCTTGCCCGCTCTGGCAATAATGATCTCTTCTCCATTCATGACCCGGCGCAGCAGTTGTGATAAGTGCGTTTTGGCTTCGTGAACATTCACTATGGTCATCAAACACCTCCATTAAAATAATAGACTAAGTCATTAGCTAAGTCAATAAAGGATCTATGAAAAGGAGCAATGAGCAACAACCTGAACAAATCTGAATCTGGCGCGAGCGTCGCGCACACTGACGTCGCGTTGCTCGCCGCGCACGCGAGCTTCGCGCACGCTGACTTTGCGCAGTTTCGGCAGCGAGCATTTGTAGCCATTGCCGACGTGCGCCTGCAAACCGCCATCGAGGGAGCGACCCACCGTTTCCGCAGCCACCGCCAGGCGGCGCTGGCGGAACTGCCGGGCGCTGACGCCCTACGCGACCAATTCAAAGCCCTGCGCGCCGCCACGCTGGCCAACCTGGGGCAGCACCTGGAAACGTTCGAGCAAAACGCCATAGCCGCCGGCGCGCAGGTTCATTGGGCAGCAGATGCGGCGGAAGCCTGCGCCATTATTGCGGGCATCGCCCAGGCAAACGGCGCGCGGCGGGTGGTCAAAACGAAATCTATGGCCACGGAAGAGATTGGGCTGAATCAGGCGTTGGCGGCTGCCGGCATCACCCCCATTGAAACCGACCTGGGCGAGTGGATCATCCAACTGGCGGGCGAACCGCCGTCGCACATCATCGCCCCGGCCATTCACAAAACGCGGCAGCAGGTAGCGGAACTGTTTAGCCGGGAGACAGGGGAAGAAATGCCGGCAGACGACATCCCCCGCCTCACCGCCGTCGCCCGCAAGTTGCTGCGCCAGCAGTTCCTACAGGCAGACATGGGCGTCACGGGCGCCAACATCGGCGTCGCCGAAACAGGCAGCATCGTCCTGGTCACTAACGAAGGCAACGCCGAAATGAGTACCAGCCTGCCCCCCGTCCACGTCGTCCTCATGGGCATCGAAAAAATCGCTCCCTCTTGGGACGATGCCGCCATCTGGCTGGCGCTGCTGGCCCGCAGCGCCACCGGGCAACCCCTCTCCGTTTACACCACCATCCTCAGCGGGCCCGCCCGCCCCGCCGATCACGATGGGCCGCGCCAACTGCACATCGTCTTGCTGGACAATGGGCGCAGCCGCCTGCTGAACACCCCCTACGAAGAAGCGCTGCAATGTATTCGCTGCGGCGCCTGCCTCAACGTCTGCCCCGTCTACCGCGCCGCCGGCGGTCACGCCTACGGCAGCCCGTACAGCGGGCCCATTGGCGCCGTGATCACGCCGCTGCTGTTTGGCCTGGAAGCCTACGCCGCCCTGCCCCATGCCAGCACCCTCTGCGGCGCTTGCCGCGACGTCTGCCCGGCGCGCATAGATTTGCCGCGCATGTTGGTAGCGTTGCGCGAAGTGGAAGTGGCTGAAAAAACGCTCCCCTGGCATGAACGCGCCGCCGAACGCAGCGCCGCCTTTGTGCTGGAACACGACCGCCTGCTGCCCGCCTTACGTACCTTGCTGCGTCCCTTTTTCAACGCCGCTGCCGGCGCTCCCCCCCTGCACAAACTAACCGCCGGACGCCAACTCCCTTCGCTCCCCCCAAAGACCTTCCACCAACTCTGGGCCGACGAGGTGGAAATCCAGGATTAACCCATTTCTTCCCCTTGCTGCTGTCGCTGATAATGCCGGCGCGCCTTCGCCCGGTTGCCGCACGACTCCATCGAACACCAGCGGCGACTGCGATTGCGGCTTACGTCCAGGAACAGATAGCCACAACCCCGGTCGTCGGCGCACTGCCGCACTCGCTCCAGATCATCGCTCGTCAGCAATTCCATAGCCGAGCGCGCTGCCGCCCAACGTACCTGATCCAGGTCAACCAGGCGCGGCGGGTAATCTAATAGGAAGGGGGGCGAAGATGCCGGCATCACCCGCAGCCTGCCCAACCCCTCCGCCAACGCCTCATTCAAAATCGCCAGGTCCCCCTCCCCCACCTTCCCCGCCGCCGCATACCCCACAAACAAACGATAAACCGCCTCCCGCAGTTGCACCGCCCGCGCCAGCGCCGCCGCCGCCTCATCTGCCTGCGCACCAGCCAGTTGCCGCAGCGCATCCGCCTGCGCGCTGGTCAGCGCCCCCGCCGTCGTCCCCCACCGGATCAGGTCATAGTAATCCAGCAGCCCCTCCACCGGCTGCTCGCTGGCGTGCCAGTTCACCGTGTTCGCAAAATCGAGACACAGCGCCCCGGCCGCCACATCAAACGACTTTTCACTCATGCGCCAATCTGTTCCTTAGCTAGAAGTTCAACTTCTCCGAAGAAGTTGAACTTCTTGACGGAGCTTATTTGTGGACAGTTACTTAGTGACCGTCCAGAAATAAGTTCGTAGTAACGGCTACTTCGACTACGCTCAGCACAAGTTTAGCCGTTCAGACCGCTAAAGCGGTTACTACGAGCCAAAAACGGGAAGTTGTTTTTAGACGATTACTTACCACATTTGTAACCCCTATCAACCAATTGACAGGTTACAACTTTTGTGTTATCATTTAACCATTAAAGTAATTATAGAAGGTTAGACAGTTTTTGTCAACCACACTGGAGTTCACTCTATGCCAACCACTACTTCGTCCGCCGCTAAGCGCCAAACCCTCACTGTCCTGCTGGCTTTTGCCGCCATCTACGTCCTCTGGGGCACAACTTATCTGGCTATTCGCGTGGCTGTTGAAACGATTCCTCCCTTTTTCATGGCCGGCGCCCGCTTTCTGCTCGCCGGCGGCATCCTGCTAATCGCCCTAAGACTGCGCGGCGTCAAAATGCCCACCCGCCCGCAGTGGCGCTCCGCCGCCGTCATTGGCGCTTTCTTGCTGCTGGGCGGCAACGGGCTGGTCACCTGGTCAGAGCAGAAGATTCCTTCCGGCACGGCAGCCCTGATCGTCGCCACCGTCCCGCTCTGGATGACGGCGTTCGACTGGCTGCTTTACCGCCGCGCCACGCCCACCAAAAGGATGGCTCTGGGCTTGCTCCTCGGCTCGCTGGGCATCGGTTTGCTCGTCGGGCCCGGGCTGGACACGGGCCCGGCCGCCATCCTCTGGTCTGACTGGGCCATTATCCTGCTGGCGCCTGTTCTGTGGAGTATCGGCTCGCTGCACTCCCGCCAGGCTAACCTGCCCGAAAACGCCTTCCTGGCTACAGCCCTGGAAATGCTGGCTGGCGGCGCTCTGCTGTTGCTGGCAGGTCTGCTCACGGGCGAAGCGGCTCAGCTTGACCTATCCGCCATCTCTACCCGATCTCTGATAGCCACCCTCTATCTTATCTTCTTTGGCTCCATCGTCGCCTTTACCGCCTACATCTGGCTCCTCAAAACCGTCGAAGCCGCCAAAGTCGCCACCTATACCTACGTCAACCCCATTATTGCCGTCGGTCTGGGCTGGCTGCTCCTGAACGAAACCGTCACCCCGCAAATGCTCCTGGCGGTTGTCGTCATCATCACCGGCGTCGTCTTCATCACCAGGCGCCAGCCCAAAGCCCCCCAGCCCGCGCCCGATCTACCCAAACGTACTGAAGCTATGCCGTGTGAATCCCCTTCCACCCCGTAGTCAAAAACACGTAGGTTAGGCATCCCTGCCCGACCTCCTTCGAAAATAGTAGGGCGATTTTGCAAAATCGCCCGCCCGATTTTGGAAAATCGGACTACAATAGCACACTATTTTCACTCCTTGCTTCGACAAGCTCAGACCCGTGCGCGGAGACGCGGAGGACGTGGGGAAAAATTCGCTAAATTCGTGTAACCTGCCCTGAGCGCGGACGGCTGCCGTCCGCCGTCGAAGGATTCGTGGCTAAAATTCTCCAGAACACACCATGAACGCTCGTGACGAAATTCTGGCGCGGCTGGCAGACGCCGCCCGCCAGCGCGAACACCCTTCCCCCTGGCTCAGCCGCCGCCAGTTTCCCGACCTGGCGGCAACCTTCACCGACGCCCTGACAGCCGCGCACGGCGAAGTACGGCGCGCCAGTTCCTTCACCGCGGCAGTCGCCCAACTGGACGCCCTCTGGCTGGAACTCAACGTCCGCCTGGTCGTTGCCAACGCCGAAGCCCCCTTGACCGCCCTCAACCCCGCCGCCCGCTGGCCCCATCTGGCCTGGCATTGGCCCGGCGCAGACGCCGCCGCCTGGCGCGAACAATGCGCCCAGGCAGACGCCGGCTTGACCGCCGCCGCCGCTGCCCTGGCGGAAACAGGAACCATCATCTTGCCCAGCGGGCCCGGCCGCAGCCGCCTCACCGCCCTACTCCCCCCCATTCACGTCGCCCTGGTCTCCACCGCCAGCCTCACCCCCGACCTCTTCACCTGGACTGCCGCCCGCCAGGAGCCCCCCCCCGCCGCCACCACCCTCATCAGCGGCCCCAGCAAAACAGCCGACATCGAACAAACCATGGCCATTGGCGTTCACGGCCCCAAACGGTTAATTGTCCTGCTGTACAGCGCCGAAGACGCCTGACAGCGCCTATGCCAGATGGCAAAAATCTCGAAGATTTTTCCTGTCTGGCATTAACGGAACAGACGTTGACTCACCTACCCACCCGTTCTATACTTCCAGGTGGAACAGACAAGCACCCTATTGGAGGTAAAGATTTGCTATGACCCCTGAAGTTAACGCCGTTCTTGACCCGTTTGTTCGCCTGGGATTGTTTGAAAGTCATCAAAAAGCTGTAACCGAAATGGCTCGCGACTATATCCTGCGCCAGGTCGAGGAGCATCAGGCTGTCATCGAAACGCTGCAGACCAAATATGGCATGAATTACGATCAATTTAACGCCTACCTGCAAGCGCGCGCTACTGCCCTGGCATCTAATCCAGACCCCCGGCTTAACCGGGCAGTTATGATCGAAGAAGAAGATGCCCTGAACTGGAAAATAGCCCAACAAATGTTAACCCGTTTGCTGGGGTTACAGACTGAGGCGGGTGTGTGATCACATTTGCTGACCTGTTAAGTTTTGTCACCACCACCTTGCAGACCTCACCTCTTTGTGAGTACGTGCGAATTGTAGAAACGCACCCCTTTTCCAAAGGGCAGTTCGCCTTGAAAGTCCGTGCGAAATTGATTGAAGGCAGCATGTTTCAGGTGCATCTATACTACAATAAAGATCACATAGACTATGCCTACCAATTAGTACAGAATGAAGAACCTGTGTTGCGCTGGGACAACAAGGAACATTTTCCCACCCTCCTATCGTATCCCCATCACTTCCATGCACCGTCTGGTCTCGTTGAAGCGTCGTCGCTAACTGGTAATCCAATCAACGACTTGCCCTTTGTCCTGGATTACCTGGCTTCAACGCTCGGCTAAACGCCAGACTGCCGGCAACTTAACTTGATCTGTTTTTCCCCCACGTTGCCCAACTATGCGAAGCGGCAGCCAACGTCGGGGCTTCAGCCGGCTGAAGCCTCGACTCCCCGCGAATTCCAGGAGAACCGGTAAAGATTTGCTATGACCCCTCAAGTTAATACCGTCTACCGAGGGTCGTGATGCCTGGGCAAACTGTGACCTGCCCCAAACTGATGCCGCGCCACCGCGCTGCCGGCAGGAGCGGCGCGGTGGGCGGCTGTTGTCACGGGAAAGTTATCCCATAGGCAGAGAACGGTTATTCTGGCTAGGGAATTGGGAGAACATCAACGACTACCCCCGACCCCTTGTACAAAATACCCATAACGGTATCAATTGGCGGGTTCGTGGGCATAAAGTTTGTCTGGATAGCCTGGCAGAATTCCGCTGGCAAGTTGAAGGGACCTACGGTTTGCACGGTGCCATTCGCCAGGAAGATTACCAAATACAGCGCCTGAGCCTCTCCATCGGTAGAAAGGTTAATGTTGAGCCTGCCCTGAACGAGCGAGAGGTCAATGAACTTGGGCGGGCAGCCAGCCTGACCAACCCAGAACGACAAAGCCAGGGAACCGCCGCTGGCGCGGCTGCCATCTGCATTCATGCCGGGGGCCGCATCGGTCCAGTTGCCGGTAGCGCCCAAAGCCCCAGTATACGTGAAAGTGTCCAGCACAGTGGCGCCATCGCCGAAGTTGTCAATCTTGGCAATGTTGGCATAGCCATGCACGCCAATCGTGCCGCCAGGCGCAGCCGGCGCACCCGTGCAAACGTAAGTCTGATCCGGCAATGCGCCGCCATTGACGTTGGTGAACTCAATGGTGACTGTGCTGCCCACGCGGGAAGCCCGCATATGCGCGCTGTTGAACGGCGTCGTCAGGGCGAAGAACCCCAGGCCAAAAGTGCCGGCGCTGGAGTTGTTGCCCAGATAACAGCCGCCATACTCAAAGTTGCCGCTGGCGCCCTGCTGCTGCACTTTGAGGAATGGGTGCGGCGCATTGGGATTGACGCCATCCCCATTGAGCACCAGACCCGTGTACTGCAACGAAGTGCCCACCGTGCGGACGTCGCCTTCAGCCACGTCTCCGGCGGTTACGCCGTTGTAAGCCAGGTCTTTC
>JAGVTM010000652.1 GCA_019136785.1 Chloroflexota bacterium
AGCATCCACAAAACCTGCCGGCAACTGCGCCACATCCGTCACAGGCTGCTGCAAAAACTCGTCCAACAGTTGTCTCTCCCTGGGATTCATATTCGCCCGGCTGTCCTGCGCCGTTTCACTGTTCAAACCCGCGTGCAGCGCCTGTCGCCAACGCAGCAGCAAATCATCCAACTGTGCATCCCGCATATTCAACTGCGCCTGCGCGTCAAAATCCAGATGGCGATACAACGCCGGACGAAAGCCATTATAGGTCGCACTATCTTGCAGCGTTCCCTCGTGAAAACCGGGATCCGTTCGTAAACTGCCGACATCCCGTTCCCAATGGCGCAGTTCCTCCTCATTGAGCAAATCTACCCCGGCCAGTTCTTTCAACGCCACATAACGGGCATCCTGGTACAACCGCTTCCGCTGCTCATTCCCATCCAGCCCCAACACCATCTGCCGGTGCAGCCGCGCATACTCGCTGACATAATCCGCCTTGAGCTGCTCTAATTCCTGCGCCAGACTGCGCTCGCTCTCCCCGCCGTCGCCGCGCCCCAGGCGACGCACCTCATCCAACAACCAGTCACGCGCCAACGCCGCCCGTTCGCTCCAGGGATGGTCATCAGGAAGATTGCCCTGCGCCTCCACCAGGTACGCAGTCAACGGCTGCAGGCGGTCTACCAATTGCAGCAGGCTGACAGTGCGATCCAGCCAGGCGCGCCCACTCCGCGCATCTTCAATCTCCATGAGCGGCAGCGTCAGGTTGCGCAGCTTCCCTGGGCTATCAAAGCGGCTCAACATCTCCAGAAACTTCTTATAATGCCGCAGATACGGGTTCAAGTCGTTGTACGAGAAAGAAACCCCCTCAGCCGCCCCGCTCACCAGCCCTTGCTGGTCAATTACCAACGGCCTATCGCTAAACACCGACCGGTTCCATAAATGCACCCCCGGCTGCACGCGCCCCTGCACCATCGCCGTGCGCTGCAGCTCCCCCTGTACCCTTTCTTGCAGCTTACGCACTGCTTCTTCCCGCTTACTCTGCGCTTCATCATATAGCAAGCCAGGCGGCAGCTCCAACGCCTCAAAACGCTGCTGGCATCCAGTTTCACCTGCCCCCCCAGATTCAACACAATGTCCCCATTTTGCGCCAGCGCCAACAAAACGACCGCCGCCCATTCCGGCTCCAATCGAAACAACCGGTCTTTTTCCACCACACCCGCGGCGCTGCTGCCCACCACTTCCATCACCTCATCCCGGTTCACCACCTGGCCTTCCGGTTTAGCCAGCAACTTCTCCAGGAAGCCGCGAGCATAAGGCGAGTCGCCCGGACGCACCTGCCCTTCGCCGTTGATCAGCCGCAGCCCCTCCAACACGTCCACCGCCAGATTGGTCCGCCCCCGCCCCGCCAGAAAGCGCGCCGCTTCCATGGCCGTTCCCGCCCGCGTCTTCTCCGTCACCGGCTGCGCCAGCCGGCTAAAAGCCGGGTAATGAGGATACCGTTTGTCCCAAACTGCCGCCAGGTAATGGGCCGCCACGATGGCTATCAGGTCTTCCACCGCGCGGCTGGCGCTGCTGCGCATCTCCGCCAACACCTGGCGCACCGGACGCGCCACGCCATCGTGGGTTACTTCCAGGTGGTTCGCCAGATCATTATTCAACCAGGCTAACAGGCGCGGGAAGTAGCCGGCGCGCCCCGTCGCCTTCCCTTCATACACGTCCCGGTGCGCCGCCGATTCTCCCGCCAAAGCCCGCGCCCCGGCGTACAGGCGCACCAACTCCTCAAACTGCGCATCCAATCCGGTCAGCCGGAACAACACCTCATCCGTTTCCGCCGCTCCTGTCCACGTCTGCCCGCCAAAAGGAGGCAAAATATAGACGTAGAAATCACGCGGCGGTTGGGCCGTGCTGCGCGTGTCGGGCGCGCCAAAAAAGAGGTAGCCCGGCCGCGTCACCTTCTTCTCCAGCCAGGGAAGTTCATGCGCCCAAATGCGATAACCGGTGACGTAGGTCGTGCTGTTGGGCTTCAACACCTGCCGCAAGCCATCGAAGAAATAACGGTTCAACTCGTCGCTGCCCATCAACCGCCCGCGCTCCACGATTTTAGCGTCGAAGTCAATATCCTTCTTCACGTCCAGATAATATTGGCCGTTGGCGTCGTTATAAGAAATATACTGCCCACTCACCGTGCGCATAATTTCCTGCAAAGCCACCCGCACCTGGTCTAGCAGAAAATCAGCCGTCTGCTGCGGCATGGGCACAAACAGGCACAGGTCGTCGCGCAATTCTTCCGGCGTAGCCCCCAGCGGCACATAAATGTCATCCGTCGTCAGCCGGTGCACGCTGAGCGCCTTAATAATCCGGTCAGCCAGCGGCAGCAGATGGCGGCGCGTATAAGCCGCCCGGATGCGCCCCTCCAGCACGTTACTTTTCTCCACCACTTCTAAAACCCCAGACAGGGTGCGCATACTGGGATCGTCGCGCAGCACATCCCAGTAATGGTCGTAGGAGACAAGCCCTGGCTCGTCTGCCGGCACGGGCAGCTCCATCAGGCGGCGCATCGCCTGGCTAATCGTCTTCAATACCTGTCGCTGTTCTACCACCAACACCCGCTCAAAAGTGGACAGATAAGCCGGGTGAATGGGAAAAAGTTGGGCAAACTCCGGCAGCCGTTCCGCCATGTGGGGATAAAGCGGCGCAAACTGGCGCAAAT
>JAGVTM010000067.1 GCA_019136785.1 Chloroflexota bacterium
CATTTATACTGTGAACAGCGATGGGTTTGAGAGGAAACGGCTTTCAGAAGAAGATTATTGCGATTCAGGACCAATCTGGAGTCCTGATGGTAATCACATACTTTTCACATCGACCAGAAACTCGTCAAATTCAGGTCAGGACAACCGGTACAACCTTTTTCTGATGGATCGAAACGGGGGCAATGTGGTTCAATTGACGGATGTTGAGACCTTCGGATATTGGCATGTGACCCATTACACCTGGTCGCCTGATGGAATCTATGTGGCAATGATATTGGGTTCTAGCAGAAACAAAACAGATATGATCTTCCTATTGGACACATCCAGTGGGCAATTGAAGCCTTTATTCGAACCCAAAGAGGATGAATGTTGTTTTTCTTATCCAACGTGGTCCCCTAATGGTGAACAGCTTGCTTTCTTGTACCGAATTCGTCCAGATGACCGGTTACACATTGACTTAGTTCGCCCTGATGGGGAGCAACGCTCTCACCTATACACATTTCCGGAGCTATCTGGCCAGGGGATACATACGAACGAAGGGTTCATTGATTCTGCACCATAGTAATCAGGTCAGTACTTTGCAGACCTGCCGATGGTTTGCCCGGTGATGGTGGAATTGGCGACGGGGAATATGGCAACGGCAGACGTAAACGAGAATGGACAGGCAGACGATTGCTTTGTGGAGGAGTATGACGCCCCGCTCACGCGGCCCATGCCCACCCAACCCACCGCCCCCTACGGTTGGTACGGCGCGTACGTTACCTTCCCCCCCAACGCCCCCGACTACGAAGGCCCCGCCGACCAGGGCGGCATCTGGGGGTATTGGTGGTTCAACGCCGACGCCAACGGCCACTTCCTGCACATCTGGCCCTTCTGGAGCGCGGGCGCGCGGCAAACAGCGACTGCCATTGTCCCTGGCAGCCAGGGGCAAGGCGCCGCCCGGACAGAACCGCGCCTGTACGCCAACGTTCCCCCGCGTCTGTTTGCCCGCCTGCTGCCCGTAGAGCGCAGTACGCTGCGTCTCCTCCCATTGCGTCTCCACCCCTGCGCCCGCCACAGCCGGCAACCATCATCCACACCCCACCCATACTGGAAGACACCGCCGCCATCGCCTACACCCGCCAACGCGCCACCCTGTCCCTGGCAAACATGACCATCGCCATTCATATTACCGATGCAGCCGCGCCAGACGAACTCGTCTACGTTTTCGCCGACCATGCTTCGACAGGCTCAGCACAGGCTCTCGGCAGCGCCAGCATCCTGGTTGACGAAAGCGGCAACCCCATCCCCAACAGCGCCGCCCGCTACTACCCATTCGGCGACTGGCGCACCGAACCCACCGCGGACGAAACCAGCCGCTGGTACACAGGCCACGTCCACAACAACCTGAGCCGCAACGACCTGGGTCTCATCTACATGAACGCCCGCTTCTATTTGCCCGGCCTTGGCCGGTTTGTCAGCGCGGATACGATTGTGCCGGATGCCGCAAATCCGCAGAGTCTCAATCGCTACACCTATGTTTTCAACCAGCCAACAAATCTGACGGACCCCAGTGGACATTGCCCATGGTGCCTTGGAGCATTAGGAGGCGCGATTGGTGGTGGATTAGCAGCTTATGGTAAACAAGTGCTGGGAAACCTTCAAGGAGGTATGACCCTTGCGGCTTCTTTAACCACAGATATTGACCCAGCCAAAGTTATGGCGGGGGCTATTGGGGGAGCAATCATCGGAGGCACTTTTGGTCTTGCTGCCGCTGCTGGTGGAGGCACTCTGGCCGGACTCGGTTTGTTAGAAGCCTCTAAGTATGGAGCCATTGGTTACTTCGCGGCTGGACAGGCTCGATCTTTAACTGAAGCTACTGTATCTCAAGCAATTGATCACTTGCAAGGAAGCAATGAATTTGAGATTGCTAGATTATGGGACGAAGCTCATGGACTTGGGCTGCTCGATCCCCAAACTATGATTGTAGATGCGGTATCAGGAGCGGTAGGTGGGGGTATTGCCTGGGGGTTTTCATCCCTTCTTACCGTACTGGCTCAAGATTCAGGGATCATCCCCGTATCCAGTTCTAGTAGCGCTATTCCTACTATCAAAGGGTTCATGAAAACGGGACCTGGGGAGGGGTTTACGCTCTACATTGAGACGGAACAACGTAGTATCTATATGGGAGAAATATCGAGAGGTGTCTTTGCGGAATTTCTTCGTCTACTCAATTTGTACGGAGTAGATAGGGCAGCAAAGTTCCTCAGTAACCAGGTTCAATCCACGATTGATAAGGAATCTCAACCATGATGATAAATAAATCTTTCTTCTTACACCTTGGGGCATGGTCCGTTGCCTGGTATGTCTTACTTATTTTATCTACTATGTTAACTGCCGAATTGGTCATACTATCCTCTGTAGTATTGGGCATGGTAAATGTTTTACTTCAAGAAAGATTCTTGTTATCCTCTTTTGGCGGGAAAAGTAGTAGAAGAATGAAGAAGTACTTCTTCTTGGGTTTCATTTCTCTATTACCAATTTTTGTATACATGATAGCAATAATGTCATTCCCCGCCATCTGTAAGGTAAATACAATTGATTTATTGCTATCATCAAATGCAGAACTTGATTTTTGTGCAAGTAGCAACCTCCAATCGCAAGGCGTTATATTCTTAATGGCGCTGGCCTTTGTTACATCTTTACTTTTTGGTATAGGTCGAATGTTTGAACGGAAGTCATTACTTGATATTAGGGTCAAGCCCTGAAAACAGAATAAAGTGACCCCCATTGTCAAGACCACAAATCAGCAAAAACAAGGCGGATACTTTTGACATAATAATGGTGTTCCGGCATGGGTTAACCAACGACCAGCAGACCCACCTATAGTCTGTCCGGTGATGGTGGAATTGGCGACGGGGAATATGGCGACAGCGGACGTGAACGAGAATGGACAGGCAGACGACTGCTTTGTGGGGGAGTATGACGCCCTGCTTACGCTGCCCATGCCTACCCACCCCACCGCTCCCTATGGCTGGTACGGCGCATACGTCACCTTCCCCAGCGACGCGCCCGACTACGAAGGCCCCGCGGCATCTGGGGGTATTGGTGGTTCAACGCGGACGCCAACGGGCATTTCCTGCACATCTGGCCCTTCTGGAGCGCGGGGGCGGGGCAGCCTTTATCAAGTTCCAGGTTGCTTTGTCTTTCTGGTGGGCGTTAAGTTCACCTCTGAAAAAGGTGAAGATAATGATTGGCTGGCGGAAAAGGTGTAATCATCCGCCCCAGCCTAAACTGATTCGTCCCCGTTGGGTTTCTACCTGTAGAATAGTGACGTCAATCACGTCGCCTACGCCAAAGGTTTCGTGGCGGGGCCATTGGCTGCGGTGCAACAAGCCATCTTGCTTGACGCCAATGTCTACGAATGCGCCAAAGTCTACGACGTTGCGCACTGTGCCTTGCAGCCGCATCCCTACGCGCAAATCGTCCAGCGACAAGACGTCGCGGCGCAGGATGGGCGCGGGCAAATCGGCGCGGGGGTCGCGCCCAGGGCGGATTAGCTGTTCCAGAATGTCGCTGAGGGTGGGGATGCCGGCATTCATCGCCTGCGCCAACGCCGCCACTTTCGTCCGCTCCTGCCAGCCAGCCAGGGCAGCTTCCCGTTCCGCCAAAGAGGCTGCTGGCGTCAATCCCGCCTGCGCCAGCAGTTGCACGGCAATGCCGTAACTCTCCGGGTGGATGGCGCTGGCATCCAGGGGATTGTGCCCTTGCCGCACGCGCAAAAAGCCCGCCGCCTGCTCAAACGCCTTGGGGCCCAGTCCAGCCACCTGGCGCAGGGTCTGACGATCAGGGAAGGGGCCGTTTTCGTCACGATGCGCGGCTATCTTTTGCGCCAGTTTGGGGCCGATGCCGGCAACGTATTGCAGCAGCGCGGGTGAAGCTGTGTTGACGTCCACGCCGACCTGATTGACCACGCTCTCCACCACGCCGTCCAGGGCTTCGCTTAACTGTTTCTGGTCTACATCGTGTTGGTACAACCCCACGCCAATGGAGCGGGGATCGATCTTCACCAGTTCCGCCAGCGGGTCTTGCACGCGGCGGGCAATGGACACTGCGCCACGCATCGTGACGTCCAGGCGGGGCAGTTCCGCCCGCGCCAGTTCGCTGGCGCTGTACACGCTGGCGCCCGCTTCATTGACTATCAGGTATTGGGCGGCTGCCGCTGCGCCGGATTGGATCAACCCGGCTACCAACTCCTCTGTTTCTCGCGAAGCCGTGCCGTTGCCAATGGCGATGACGGTCACGCCATGCTGCTGCGCCAGATGGGAGAGCGTTTGGGCGGCGGCAGCGGTTTGCCGCTGCGGCGGGTGGGGGTAAATGGCGGTGGTGTCCAGCACTTTGCCCGTGGCGTCCACGACTGCCACTTTACAGCCGGTGCGGTAGCCAGGGTCAATGCCCATAACGATTTGCCCGGTCAGCGGCGGCTGTGTGAGTAAATTACGCAAATTGACGGCAAACACCTGGATGGCGTGCGCCTCTGCCGTTTCGGTGAGGGCGCGACGCACATCTCGTTCAATGGCGGGCAGCAGCAGGCGGCTGGCAGCGTCGGCGATGGCTTGCTCTAACTGGCCAGCCAGGGGGGAACGGGGATGGGGACGGAAATGGCTGCCGATGGCGCCGCGCCAGTCTCGTTCGGCGACTTCGACGTTGATGCGCAGCACGTCTTCTTTTTCGCCACGGTTGAGGGCTAATACTTGGTGGGGGCGCAGCCGGCTGACGGGGAGTTCAAGTTCGTAGTAGGTCTGGAAAATGCGTCTCTCGTCGGCGGCGCCGTCCCGCAGATGGCTGGCGAGGCGGCCCCATTGTAATGCTTTCTGGCGCGTTTGCTGGCGGATGCCGGCATGGTCGCTAATCATCTCCGCCACAATGTCGCGGGCGCCGGCCCAGGCGTCGGCGGCGGTGGGAATGGATTCACTGAGATAGGGGGCTGCCAGGCGTTCCAGGCTGTCGGCGGCGCGCGGTTGGGCCAGGATGAGGTCAGCCAGGGGCTGCAAACCGTGTTCGCGGGCCATGCTGGCGCGGGTGCGCCGCTTTGGTTTGTAGGGCTGGTAGAGGTCTTCGAGTTCGGTCAGTGTGGCGGCGGCGTGAAGCTGCGTTTCCAGTTCGGGCGTTAACTGTCCCTGGGCGGCAATGCTGTCCAGAATGGTTTGGCGGCGTTTGTCCAGGGCGCGCAGGCTGTCCAGCAGGCGACTGATCTGGCGCAGTTGTTCTTCGTCCAGGCCGCCGGTGGCTTCTTTGCGGTAGCGGGCGATGAAGGGGAGGGTGTTGCCGGCATCCAACAATTCCACCGCCGCAGCCACCTGAGCGGGACGCGCCTGGATTTGGGCGGCAATCTGTTCTACGTGGGTCATTGTTAGTCCTGCGCAGAGACTGGAGCAGTCTTGGAGACTGCTCCAGTCTAACTATGTTTCTCAGTTGCCGCCAGGCAACGCACGGCGTAGACGTTGGTCAAGCCTAACACCTGGTGCAAAATGCGCACCAGCAGGCGGGGACTACTCAGCGCCAGTTTAAAGATGAGGTGGCGCACCCGCCCTTCGTGCGGCATAGCAAAGTATTCAATATTGATCTTCTCCGCCAGCATCAGGTCTGTTATTTCATTGAGCAGCCCCATGCGGTCATGCGCGTCCACCACCATCGTCACCACGCGCACGTCGCAGGCAGAGGCTTCAACCCAATCCAGCTTCAATGTGCGCGCGCCGCGCGGGTCTTGGGGCAGCCGCAGGCAGCTTAAACGATGCACCGTCACCCGCCGATCATCGCGCAAATAGCCCATGATGCGCGTCCCCGGCTCCGGCTGGCAGGCGCGGCAAAGATGGAGGTCGTGCCCGTCGGCATGGGCAATGTAGTAACTATCTCCACCGGCGCCCGTCACCTGGCTGCCCACCTTCTTGGCGGGCCAGACGTCCCAGGTCTCCTGCGCCACCCGCGTCGCCAGTTCCGTGGGCAGCAGTTCCGCCCGGCCTAACTCTCGATACAGAATGTGGGGCGTGGCGAACCCCATTAGCTGGGCAATGCGCTCATGCGACTGATCCGGAAAGCCCAACATCTTCAACTCTTCGTTGACCAGGTTTTGCCCCTCGGCCTGGACAACCGCCATCGGCAGGCGGCGGAACCAGCGGCGCACGCGCGCTTTGGCGCGGCTGGTGGCAATGTAGCCTAAATCCTCGTCCAGCCATAACCGCTGCGGCGTTGAGCCGCGTTTCTTTTCAATGCGCACCTGCGCCCCATTGGGCAGAGGACGGTTGAGGGGATAGCGGACGCCATCCAGGTAAGCGGCGTGCGTCTCGTTGCCCACTTCGGTGTGAATGGCGTAGGCGAAGTCAATGGCGGTGGCCCCCTTGCTCAGCTCCTTTAGTTCGCCCTGGGGGGTGTAGACGCGAATCTGGTCTTGCAGGACGTTGCCTACTACCCCTTGCACGCCCACGCCCAAATCGTTGGGGTCTAATTCAATGTTCTCTTTAATGTTTGCCAGAAAAGCGTCTACGCGGTTGTCTGAAGTCTCTGACCACAATGGGGAGCCGCGATAGAGCCAGCGGGCTAACACGCCGATTTCGGAGGTCTTGTCCATCTCTACCGTGCGCAGGCGAATCTTCAGATGCTGTCCGGTTTCGTGTACGACGGTGGTATGCAGCGAACGGTACAGGTTGTCGCGGGGCACAGCCACATAGTCGTCAAACTGATGCGGCACAGGCGACCATAACTGGTGCAAACAGCCCATTGCCGAGTAGCAGGAGAGGTCGTCCTCAACCAGGACCACCAGACGCAAGGCGCTGTCAATGTCTTCGTAGCTGCCTTTGTCCGCCTTCAGGTCGCGGTAGATGGAGTAAACCTGGCGTGGGCTGTATATGACGTCCAGCACGCGCATATTGGCCGCCACGAGGCGTTCCATAATCTGGCGGCTGATTTCGGGGAAGATGGCCTGGTGCACGCGAGCCAACTGCTCCAACCTTCGGGCAATCTGGGCGTGGGCGGCGCTGTCTAGCACTTGCAGCGAGAGCGATTCCAGGTCATTCTTGACGTGCCACATGCCCAACCGGTTAGCCATGGGGGCATAAACGGCTAACGTTTCTTCCGCCTTTTGCCGCTGCTTATGCGGCGGCATGGCCTGAATGGTGCGCATATTGTGCAGGCGGTCGAAGATTTTGATGAGCACGACGCGCACGTCCGCCGTGGTATGTCCAAACAGCTTGTGCAGGCTGGCTTCCTGTACCTGCTGGCTGGAAAGCTGCTTGCCGCGCGCGGCTTGCCCTTGCAGCACACCCTCGGTAACGTCTTTGAGCTTGGTGACGCCGTCTACGAGAAGGCTGACTTCGCATCCAAATTCGGTTTCGATCTGGGCGATGCTGACGCGGGTATCTTCGGCGATGTCGTGGAGCAGGGCAGCGACTAAGGCGGGGGCGTCCAGGCGGTATTCGGCGAGATAGTAGGCAACAGCTAAGGGATGGGTGAAGAACAACTCACCCGATTTGCGGCGAGCCTGTCCATGCTCCTGCTGCGCTAGTTGGAACGCCTGGCGCACGATTTGCCGGTCGGTTGCATCCAGGTAGGAATCTACCAGTTCAAAGAACTGCAGACCATCTGGCTGAATGAGTAGGGGCATGTTTTCAGTCATAGGTGCCAGTAAGTACAAAGACTGGAGCAGTCTTGGAGACTGCTCCAGTCTGGGAGAGTCTGGTATTATTTTACACCCATGACGCATTGCAGCACAAGTGCTATTTTTTTGAAT
>JAGVTM010000469.1 GCA_019136785.1 Chloroflexota bacterium
GTCAAACAGGTTAAAACTAATGAGGATAATGCCTGTGCCCACGATAAACAAAGCCCACTGCGGCAAAAAGCCCATAAAGACGCCGGCGATAGGGTCAAACACCCGCTCCATGATGCCGTTGAGCCAGACGATAGACCGGGGGCGTATACCATCCAGAACCCCGGCTTGCAAAAGAATCACACCCAATCCAAAGCTGATCAAGTAAGTTGAGCCAGTCACTACCCACGACAGCAGCCCCATGCTCAGACTGGTGGCGCGGTCGCGCCCGCGCAGCACATAAATAAAACCCAGAAAGATCACCATGAAACTGGCTCCCAGGCGGCTGCCGGTGATCATGGCGAAGGTGCCTAGCAAGGAGGTGACGCCGGCGTCGAAGAAAGTCAGCGCCGCGGCGGCTACGGGCGAACCGCTCATAAGCAAATAGGTTGAAAGCCAGCCCACGCCCAAACTACGGGGAACGCTGTCCAACAATGTCCCTTGATTTAACAACGGCGCCAGGCTGCGTGCGCCTTCCTTCATTAAGGTGATCGCCAGAATGAAGAGAAAGAGACTGACGCCAAAAAGCCCAATCTTGCCCAACGCGCCTAAAGGGGCCCGTAGCGGTGAGGAAGGGTGACGATTGTCTGGCAGCCTGTCATTGTTCATGATTTACTCACGTCACCAAATGGATTTCACCGCTGCTCAACCAACTCTGCCCATGATGGCGCAGTCAACAGCAGGGAGCCTTTTAGAGCAGGAGCCAGAACCTGGCGTCTACCTGTTCCCTATAAGCCCGCCTTTTAGTATACAAGAACGCCCCAGCCAGAACAAAGAGGGCTGGGGCGTATAGGCGCGCATCCTGTCCGCGACCCTTCGATGGGCGATGGGCGATCCAGATTTTGTGGACTGGGCTGTCTCAATTGAGTTCAGCAGTGGGTGGGCGCACAATGAGCATAGAGCAAGGGACGCTGCGCAGCACCTTGGCTGTTACACTACCATACAGCCAGCGGCGCAAACCAGAACGCCCATGCGTGCTCATGACGGCCAGGTCTACGTTGGCGCTTTCCACAAAATCCAGAATACTGGTGACGGTCAGGCCATCAATGACTTGGGTTTCAATGGGCAGGCTGTCGGATCCATACTGCCCGGCAATTTCGGTCAGGTAGACTTCGCTGCTTTTGTGCATCTGGTTAAATAACCCTTGACTGGTGTCCAACTCCGCCCACTCAGAAGCCAGCGGCTCGCCATAACCAAAAGGCAGCAGCGCGTTGACTTGCAGCAGCGTGACCCTGGCGCCAAACCGCTGCGCCACTTCCAGGCCAGGGGCTATGGCTTTTTCCGCCAGATGGGAGCCGTCCAGGGTGATCAGAACGTGGCTGATGGGCTGCGGCGACTGCACCACAAAGACCGGGCAGGGCGCGGAATGCAGCACCTTTTCCGTGACGCTGCCTAACATCCAGCGCGTGAAACCGGAGTAACCGTGACTGGACATGACAATCAAGTCCACGTTTTCCGTTTCGGCGGCATCCACAATGGCGCCAGCTTCATCCCCTTCGACGGCCAGGAAGCGAACGGTCAGGTTGGGGCGCTGCAGGTTTTGCTGTAAATTCGCCAGGTAGCCGGTCACCTCGCGGCGCGAACCGTCCTCAGAATCTGCGGGCCACAGCCAATCGTATTCCATAGCCATTTCTGGCAGCATCATGTGTACCAGCACCAGACTACGCAGGAGGATTATTTCGCCGTTAACGGCTTCAGCCAGCGTCGTGGCCAGCGGCAAAGCCTGTTCGGATAATTGTGAGCCATCCAATGGGACGAGAATTTTCTTGAACATCAAAGCCTCCTCAATGTGGGGTCTGGGGGTAGAGGCTGAGGGCTGGCGGTGGGGTGGGAGGCGGCGTGCGGAGCAACCTGAACCTGTTTTTCCCAGTTTTCCCCCAACAGGTTTATTTATCCACACTGATGACCATAGAGGTGCGGCGCATTTCCTGTACAATTGCGCCGCACCTCTGGTAACCGTATAGTTACCTACACTGTTAGCTTACACCCGACCAGACCAATCTGGAAAGTAACGTTGATCATGGCAATGGGTGATTTTCGTCCAAAGCGGCGGCGGGTTCTGCCTGCCCCTGGTGTAAATGGCAAAAGTCCGTTCCATGTACTGCCAGATTGCGACACTGCCGCCCGGATAGGGTGACGCCCTGGCAGCGAACGGCGGCTGCCGGCAGCATGGGCGCGGCGGCTTCCTGTCTTTCTGGCAAAAGCGTCTGCATCTGGGCAAATTCGTCGCAGAAATGGGCAATGATCCGGTCAGGATTGGGAACCAGGCCCGCATCGGTAGCCACGCCGAGGGAGACGTTGCCGGCATAACTGAAAATGCTCACGCCCAACCCCAACTGCCCCGACTGCGGCACCCAGGCCATAATGGTTTCCACAGGCACGCCAGCAAAATAGAGCTTTTCGCGTGGCCCCGGCACATTGGTCATCACTGCCGTGGACTTGCTGGCAAAAAAGCGCAAAATGAGGTTTTCAATCTCTACGGGCGTCATGCCCATCGTGTGCAGCACGCCCAGAGCCACCACCGCTTCCGGCGAATCCTTGATTTCGTCCATGCGCTTTTTCAGCTCAAACAGACGATCCAGCTGATCCTCAATACCGACAGGCAGCGACAAAAAGACCAGCCCAAAGCGATTGCCTAACTCAATAGGTTTGTCCAGCGGGCGCAAATTGACGGGAACCAGGGCGCGAATGTTGAGCCCATCCACGGCCTCCCCTCGTTCCAACAAATAGCGCCGCAGCCCGCCAGCCACTGCTGTCAGCAGCACATCGTTGACCGTGCTGCCGGTGGCTTTGCCTACGGCTTTGACGTCAACCAGCGGGATTGGCTGCTCTGTCCAGGCGGCGCGCTTCATCACGCCCAATTCGCCTTTGAAAATTGTCTGCGGATCGGGCCAATACAAAGCGATCTTTGCCAGCCGGGCGGCGCCGCTGGCGCCCAGACGAGCCATATCCAACATGCGCGTGGGATGGAGCACGGTTTCTATCCCTTCGTGCAGCACATTTTCCGCCAGACGCCAGGTGGATTTGACGGTAGATACAGCCGGGTGCAGCAGGCTGGCGAGTAAGCCCCGTTGGTGATCATCGTCAGTCCGATCCTCTACCCACTCTATATCGGGGGCGTCATCCATCAGCGAAAGCAGGACGCGCACCAGGGCGATGCCGTCGGCAATGCAATGGTGCAGGCGGCTGATAACGGCGCAGCCTTCCCCCACATTCTCCACCAGATGCAGCGACCACAGCGGTTTGCTGTAATCAAGCGGCGTGCTCATTAAATCGCTGACCAGTTCCTGCAAGGCAGCCTGACCGCCGGGCGCCGGCAGCGCTATGCGGTGCATGTGGGCGCGAATGTCAAAATGGGGATCAAACTCCCACTGCGGGCTGCCCAACGTCGTGTTAGGGTCTACTACGCGCTGCCGGAAACGGTCAAAACGTAGAAAGCGCTGCTCGTAAATTTGCCGCATCTTGTCAAAGTCAACGGGACTGGCAAACGTGATGACGCTCGTAATCATCATGAGATTCGTGGGGCGTTCCATGTGCCACCAGGCAGTGTCCACGTTCGTCATAGTTTCGGGTCCGCTGCTCATAAATATTCCTCCTCCGTGAAATAGGGGTAAGTGGCGAGTGCTGAGTGGTCAGAAAATTTGTGCCATTCCTCTAATTCCTGGCAAAAACCCTCTTTTCCCGTTGCCTGTTATCTGTTGCTTGTTCACTCCATCAAACTACACCTCATCATTATGAACGATGAGCGCCTATCTGTCTACTCAACTGCCAACCCTCTCGCCGGCTGATCTGTAGCCGTTCACTCCCCCCGTAGGTTGAGCCTGTCGAAACCGGTTCCCTTCGACAGGCTCAGGGAGCAGGGGTGAACAGTTACGCTTGTCGAAGCCTGAGCCTGTCAAAGCCCTTGCCGCAGGCTATTGGACATTGAGAAAATAATCAGGTAATCCTGCCCCAATTGCCAGGGAAGGTGTCATGGTGGGCAAGGGCGCACAGCGCCCTCGCCAGGGAAGGGGCAACGGTGGGCGAGGGGCGCGCAGCGCCCCTCGTCCTCTCCGAAAGCCCCCTTCCCCCTGAGGGGAAGGGGGTTGGGGGATGGGGGCTCAAAAGGGGGCAGGGGCCCCATTGTCCACGCTGCCTTCCAGAATACTACACTGGCGGGTTGTGTACAAACAGGTAGTCTAGCAAGTCATTAAGCGACACCAGCTTCCCGTAGTCGGCTTCGGGAATTTCCACGCCAATGGCCTCATCCAGACCAATGAGGAAATTGAGGAAATCAAACGAATCAATGTCCAGCGCCTGCCGCATATCGGCGTTGGGATCTAATCGAGCGAAGTCGGCTTCTGGGGCGATGGCGCTGAGCAAGTCAAAGATTGTTTCCTTTATCTGGTTTCTGGTGACAACCGGGGGTGCAAACATTTTCGCCTCCTGGGGAAAAAAGTGGTGAGTAGTCGGCGTCATTTGTGATGGAAGTGGGCGGGTTGCCAACCCGCCCTACGGGGCGCCGCCTGTTTTTGATTGGTAGTGGGTAGGTCAGGCTGGCGAGGCCAACTGGTCTGGTTCTTGCAAAGAACGATTGAGCGCTTCCAGGAATTGGCCGCCAACGCGGCCATCGGTGGCGCGGTGGTCGCCAGCCAGGGTGGCTGTGAGCGCCGGGCGAATGCCCAGCATCCCTTTTTCTACCCAAACCTGTTCCACGACTTTGCCAAAGCCGACCAGAGCTACCTGCGGCGGGTAGATGACGCCATATACTTTCTCCACGCCCAGGTCGCCCAGGTTGGTGAGGGTGATGGTGGCGTCAGTCAGCTCCGAACTGCGCAGCCGCCCGGCGCGGGTGCGGGTGATCAGGTCGCGCAGGTCAGCCATTAGCTCGTCCAGGCTGCGCAAGTCAACGTGATGCAGGGCGGGCGTTACCAGGCCGCCCTGGCGCAGCGCGATGGCGAAGCCGATGTGAATGGCTTCTTGTGGTCGCAGTTGATCATCAATCCAGTAGCCGTTTAAGTCTGGCACAGCTACCAGGGCTTTGGCGACGGCTTTGAGGAGGAGCACTGCCGGCAATATCCGTTCCTTAATAGGTCGCTTCAGATTTTCGGCTTCCAGCCAGGTCAGTGTGCGGCTCATGTCTATGCGCGTTTCCAGATAGTAGTGGGGAATGTCGCGGTTGGCGCGAGACATAGCGGCGGCAATGGCGCGACGCATGCCGGCATACACATCTCCCCGCGGCGCCGTTTCTACCGGCGGCGGCAGGGTGGGTGCGGGTTCTGCTGGTTTGGGCAGCGGGACGGCAGCCGGCGGCGCAGTTGCCGGTTTGGCTGCCTGTCTGGCCGCTTGCGCGGCTGCCGCCGCTTCCACGTCGGCGCGGCTGACGGCCCCATGCGGGCCCGTGCCCTGCACCTGGCTCAAGTCAATGCCCAGTTCTTCCGCCAGACGGCGGGCCACGGGCGAAACTCGCAGCCGCTTGCCATTAGGGGCGGGCGGAGCGGCGCCGGTCGGCGGGCTGAATGGCGGCGGCGCTGCCGGCATCTGCGGCGCGCCAGCCGGCATGGCTACAGCTTGCGCTGCGGCGGCTGCCGGCATCTTTTCCCCAATGAAAGCCAGCAGCGTCCCCACAGGCACTTCCGTGCCGGCAGGCACCAGCAGTTCCGTCACCACCCCGTCTTCAAATACCTCGACTTCGATGACGCCCTTTACCGTCTCGACGATGGCCATAATGTCCCCCCGCTTTACCTTATCGCCTGGCTTCACCATCCATTCAACCAGAGTGCCGGCTTCCATGTCGGTTCCTAGGCTGGGCATCAGGAATTCAGCCATTGTTTTCTCCTTTCTCTAGCCGTGCACCATCTGCCGCACGGCAGCTACAATGCCAGCTGGCTGAGGCACAGCCGCCTCTTCCAGGTGGCGGGCGTAAGGCATAGGCACTTCGGCGCCGCACAGACGAGCCACAGGCAGGTCCAGTTCGTAGAAAACATTTTCGGTAATACGGGCGCTCAACTCGGCAGAGATGCCACCGCTGCGCCAGCCCTCGTCTACGATCAGGGCGCGGTGCGTCTTGGACACCGATTGCAGATACGTCTCGTCGTCCAGCGGTCGCAGCGTGCGCAGGTCAATGACCTCGACCTCGATCCCTTCCGCTGCCAGCGTCTCAGCAGCTTCCAGCGACTTGTACAGCCCAATGCCATAGGTGATCAGGCTAAGATCCGTGCCGGACCGCCGCACGCTGGCTCTGTCAATGTCTACCGGTTGCGGTTCAACAGGCAGTTCGCCTTTTACATTGTAAAGCGAGGAGTTTTCAAAGATAAGCACCGGGTCGGGGTCTTGCAGCGCGGGCCACAACATGCCGCGCGCATCTTCAATCGTGGCTGGCGTCAGCACTTTAAGGCCGGGAATGTGGGCATACCAACCCTCCAGACTGTGCGAGTGCTGCGCCGCCAACTGTTTGCTGCCGCCCGTGGCCATGCGAATGACCAGGGGGACATTGAACAGTCCACCGGACATGTGCAACAGGGTGGCTGCCGTGTTCAAAATCTGGTCAGCCGCCAACATGCTAAAGTTGACCGTCATGATCTCCACGATAGGACGCAACCCACCCAGAGCCGCGCCAATGCCGGCGCCCGTAAAAGCAGATTCGGACAAAGGCGTGTCGCGGATGCGTTCCGCGCCAAACTCTTGCAGCAACCCTTTGCTGACGGCAAAGCAGCCGCCGTAACGGCCCACGTCTTCGCCCATGAGGAAGACGCGCTCGTCGCGCAGCATGGCTTCGCGGATCGCCTCCCGCACCGCTTCACGGTAGGTAATTGTGCGCGTCTGAGTTTCCAGTTTATGACCGTTGGTCTTGGTGTAAGTGGCTACGGGGTTCATGCCTCCCTTCCTTCAGAGTAAACGAAGCGGGTCAGGTCCTCGACCGGTTCCCATGCGCCGGCTTCTGCAAAGGCCACGGCGGCTTCCAGTTCGCGCTCCACCTGCTGCGTCATCTCTTCATATTCAGCGTCGGTTAGCAGCCCGTGCTGGCGCAATTGGGTGCGCAACAGTTGAATAGGATCGCGCTGCTTCCACGTCTCCACCTCACCTTTTTCGCGGTATAGTTCGGCATCGAACATGGAATGGGCGCGGAAGCGATAGGTGCGGCATTCCAGGAATTGCGGCCCCTTGCCTGCCCGTATCTGCTCTACGGCTAACCGGGCCATGGCTTCGACTTCCAGAACGTTCATGCCATCCACCGGAGCGGCATCAATCGGGTAGATGGATGCTTTATGCGCCAGGTTGGTCTCGGCATGGGAATAACGCAGCGCCGTGCCCATGGCATACTGGTTATTCTCGCAAATGAACAACACGGGCAACTGCCACAGCGCCGCCAGATTTAGCGACTCGTGAAACTCCCCTTCAGCCGCCGCCCCGTCGCCGAAGAAACAACAGGTGACATAGGGACGATCCATCATTTTATCAGCCAGCGCCAGGCCGAGGGAGAGAGGTAGCCCACCGCCGACAATGGCGTTGCCGCCAAAGAAACGTAGTTCTTTATCAAACAAGTGCATGGAGCCGCCGCGTCCGCGCGCGCACCCCTCCACTTTGCCATACATCTCGGCCAGAATGGCTTCCATAGACATGCCGCGGGCCAGCGCCTGTCCATGCTCGCGATAGGTGGCCACGATAGAATCTTCAGGCGTCAAAGCTTCGGCTACGCCGACGGCGACCGCTTCCTCGCCAATATACAGG
>JAGVTM010000194.1 GCA_019136785.1 Chloroflexota bacterium
GACAATCTGGGCGACAGCAAGCGCGGCGGCTTCACGCTGGCTCCCGAAGCCGCCACCGAGCGCATGCGCAACATCATCAACAAATACGTCACCCACGCCGAACTGTTGGAAACGGCGCGAGAGATTTACCGGCGCGACTGGCGCACCATTAAACTGTACTTCATGATTGGGCATCCGCAGGAAACATTGGACGACGTGCAGGCTATTGCTGACCTTTCGCGGGCTGTGCTGGCGGAGGGGCAGAAGATCCACGGGCGTAAAGCCAGCCTGAACGTGGGCGTCAGCACGTTCATTCCCAAGCCCCACACCCCGTTCCAATGGGAGCCTATGGATACCCTGGCGCAGATTAACGCCAAACTGACGCTGCTGCGCCGCGAAATGCGCGACCCTGGTCTGCGCCTGCGCTGGAACGACCCGCAAGAGTCCCTGTTCGAGGGGTATCTGAGCCGCGGCGACAGGCGGGTGGCGGAGGCGGTGGAACAAGCCTGGCGGCGCGGGGCCGTGTTTGACGCCTGGATGGATCGGTTCAACCGGGAAGCGTGGGAAAACGCTTTCGCTGTTGTGGGGCTGGATACGAACTTCTATACCCACCGTCCACGGCGCATAGACGAGATATTCCCCTGGGAACACATAGATGTGGCGGTGACGCGCCGCTTCTTAACGCAGGATTACTTGATGAGCCGCCAGGAGGAAACGCGCATTGACTGCCGTGACCAATGCTTTGCCTGCGGCATTTTGCCTAAACTGAAAGAGCTGCGCCGCGAAACGCCCGCCGAAGCGTGGGAGTGCCCCCCCGTCAGCAAAATTGCCGACCGCCAGAAACAGCGCGCGGCTTTGATTTCCCTGCCGGCAATCAGCCACGCCCCCTGACGCTATACAAGTGCGAGGCACTGGCCACAAAAGTTCCAACTGCCCCAAACCGTTCGGCCAGTGCCTTGCACTACCCAAAGCTGAACAGTACTCCTTCTTTACCACTCCGCCTCGTTAGCATATAATTCAGCCACGTATGGTAAACTTGACAAAATCCCGTGCCGCAGCGGCTATGCCGCGCAGCGTTTCCTTGACTCTCTGGGCGCTGGTTTTGTCAGGATGTACCAACTTATGGCGCGCAGTTGCCCTGGCCCGGCAAAGCCCTGTGTTGGCTGAACTGGAAGCAACTTTGTCTCCCATTGTTCGCCTGCTCATAGCCCTTCTCTGGGCAATTGTGTTCGCCATTTTGGCCAGCCTGTTGTGGCAGCGGCGGGCAGCGGCTCGTTGGATTGTCCCACTAGCTGTCCTGGCTTATGGCGCGTATCAGTTGGGTTTGATTGTCTTCTTCTTTGTCTCGCCAGCATCCCAAACTGGATGGCAGGCCGTTCTCGTTTTCTATGCAGGTTTCAGCCTGCTTTGTTATTGGGCTCTAAATCGCCGCGGCGCGGCGAGTTTCTGGCGCACGACTGACAAAACGCCTCCTGAAGTAATGCCTGCCAGGCACAACGCGCCTCCTTAAAATCGTGTTCCAGTAGCAAACCGGGTGTTGGGGTGTAGGTGGAACTACCGTGTCTAAAAGCTGTGACAGATGATGGCGACCTGTCGCCTATCTCTTAACGACCACAAACCGCCATCTATCTGGCCCGGTACTGCCGCTTCCGGCGGCCCAACGTTGTTCACACATTACCGCACAAAGTAGGGACGGGCAGGCCGTAACAAGCGTTGCCGGTTAAACGAACCCGCGCCGCCTGGTTGTCTACAGCGACCTGGTTTTGCTCTGGGAACATCACCTTAATGCTCATCCTAACAAGATGCCGGCAGACTAATCTCAGGGATTATGGCTCTGCCCCGGCCTCCAGGTTGCATTCACTAGCAAGAGGGAAGTATGGCTAACGAAAAGATCGAGCAACTACGCCAGATGCGCATCGAATCCAAACAGGGCGGAGGCCCGGATCGCATTGCGCGCCAACGCAAAACAGGCAAAATGACCGCCCACGAGCGGCTGGATGTCCTGTTGGATCGCGGTTCTTTTCATGAAATTGATATGTTTGTCATCCATCGAGAACGAAACTTCGACATGGACAGCCAACAGATTCTGGGAGACAGCGTCGTCACCGGCTGGGGCACCATTGACGGTCGCCTGGTTTACGTCTTTAGCCAGGATTTCACCGTTTTTGGCGGCAGTCTGAGCGAAGTTCACGCCGAGAAAATATGCAAAGTCATGGACATGGCCACGCGCAACGGCGCGCCGCTCATTGGCATCAACGACTCTGGCGGCGCCCGCATCCAGGAGGGCGTCCTCAGTCTGGGCGGCTACGCCGACATCTTCCTGCGCAACACCCTGGCTTCAGGCGTGATTCCCCAAATCAGCGCCATCATGGGGCCCTGCGCGGGCGGCGCGGTTTACTCCCCGGCTCTGACAGATTACATTTT
>JAGVTM010000125.1 GCA_019136785.1 Chloroflexota bacterium
GGACGAGTTCGATGGGTTTGTTTTCGCCGGGGTAGACGGTCTGGTCAGGGGACATCTCTACGCCGACTAACTGGATTTCGCCGTTGGGGGTGATGAAGCTGATGGGGCCATATCGGGCGGATGCCGGCACTTCCGCCAACGGCTGGGGGAAGGCGTAAGCAGGTTTGATGGTGTGCCAGGGCAGTAAAGCGGCGGCGACCAACAGCCAGGCCACCGCCAGCGCGCCGCCAGCGGCTGCCCATTGGGGACGCGAGGGCCAAAGCCGACACAGCCCCACAGCCCATAGAACATTCAAGCTGGCGAGCGCGGGAAACAGCAGTCTTCCCTGAAAGGACGGAGCGTAAACAGTCCAACGCAGCAGCAGCGCAAAAACGACCAGGGTCCAGGCGGCTAACAGCCAGCGACCGCTCCCCCAAAAGGCGTGGCGGGCAGGGCGCCCGGCGATAACCAGACCAACGGTTCCTATGACGGCCAGCCCATTGCAAACGGCGTAAAACCACTGGGGGGCGGCGACATTGACGCCGCCAAATAGACCCCAATAGCTGCGGTAGAAGGTGCCGAATTCTCCCTGCCAGTCAGCCAGGGCAATGGGGTGGGCGCGCGTGCCTTGCACGGCAATGAAGACGTTGAGGGCGGTTATATCGCCATAAAGTTGGTGGTTGCGCCAGAACCACCAGCCGGAGAGCAGGAGGGCAATGGCGGCGGATAGGGCAAGATGGTATAGCAGTCGCCTGTCAGACGATTGCCAGGCGCGCCAGACCAGGGCAACGGCAACCAGGCCAGCCAGCGCGCCCAGAGAGAGTTTGGTCAAAACGCCCAGACCTAAGACCAGTCCCAGGGCGGGGAAACGCCACGACCAATGGGGGTCTTGCCAGATACAGACGAGGAGGTAAATGCCGGCAGCGCCCAGCAATGCCGCCAGAGAATCATTGTTAACGGCGGCGCTGATGAACAGGAACATGGGGTTGAAAGCGGTGAGGGCTGCCGCCAACAAGCCAGCCTGGGAGGAAAAGAGCAGACGCCCCAACTGCGCGGTCAGGGTAATGGTTAGCAAGCCTAAGCCAATGGAAAGGAAGCGAATGACGTAAACAGCCAGTATGCTACCCTGCCAGGGGAAAGATTCCTGGGACGGGTCGTGCAGCATGATGTTTTTGTTGGCGATCTGGTTGGGGTCGCCGATGTAGGCGTGGGGATTAACGTGGTAGATGTCGGGCAGATCGCGGGTGTCAATCCAGCTTGTAGCCACAGCCATCAGGATGTAATAGAGGGGCGCCTGCGCGCCTTCTTGCTGCCAGCGGCCCGGATTAGCCGGATCCAGGATGGGCAGCCTGCCTTCTGTCTGAATGTATTGCACCACGGGGTAGTGCTTGTACTCGTCGGAAGATTCCAGGGGGGGCGTGGCCAGGGCGTAGCTGACGCCAAGGAGGACGTAGAGCAGCAAAATTGCCGGCAGATAGCGGCGCATGATGGGCGGGAAGGCGTTCACGGCGTCACCTCCAGCCAGCCCAGGGGGAAGGCGTTGTGCGGCTGGGGCGCGCCATCTACGGCGACGGGCAGGCGAATGCCAGTGACCGGGTCGTACAGGCCCATTTGCACAGGATAGCGACCAGGGGGAAGGTCAGAGGGAAGGTGAATGGTGTATTGATCGGGAATCCGTTCGCCCGCTTCCCAAAAACGGGTGGGGTAGTCTTGCGGCGGCGCGTCTCCTTGGGCCAGGGGCGGCTGCGCCGGGTCGCCCAGGTGGACAAAAGTGGTCAAATCATGACCAGGGGGCGCAGTGACTTGCCAGGTTACGATGACGGTGAGCGCATCGCCGGGGGAGGCGACGGTGGGCGTCACTTGCGCCTGCGCCAGGTAGATGCCGTCGCCCAATTGGGCCAATGGCGCGGTAAACGACGGCCATTGAGGCGGCGTCACTTTTAGCGCTCCAATGGCGACGGTTACGGGCGCATCCACTAACCCCACATATACGCTGACCTGGGCCGGAACGGCGGCGTGATCGTCCAGGCGCACGGGCACGCGCTCCTGCAAAACAGGCCCGACGGGCCACAACGTGGCGGGCTGGCGGCCCGCGCCATGGTAACTTTGCAGCTTGCCTACCGGTTTGAAATCGCGGCCAATCAGGTTTATGACGTATTCAGGAGCGGGCGGCGGGCTGGCCGGCACGGGGGCGGCGGCGCGCCAGTATAGGGTCAGCCAGACCCAGTCGCCAGGATGGGCGGCGGCGGTGTCCACGCTGGCGGCAACAAGGGTGATGTTGTTGCCTAAATCGGCTTCCAGCCGGGCGGCGGAGGCAGGGAGTTCGGCGACGGCGGGCATGGGGGCGTAAGCGCGGGGAATGACGACGGTGACGCTGTAGAGGGTGGTGAGGGCGGCAAATGCCGGCAGCAGCGCGCCCCCCACTGCGGGGGCCACCGCTGCGGCGGGTCGCCGGTGGAGAAAAGCGGGGAGTTGGCTCCAACCGGCGACCAGCAGCAAAGCCAGCGGAACCAGGGCGGGGAACAGCAGCCGCCCCTGCGCCGCCGGGGTTTTGAGCATAAATTGGAACATGCCCAGGTACACCAGCAGGGGCCAGGCGAGCAAAATCATCCAGAGCGGCAGGCGTGGGCGCAACCGGAGTTTACCGCCTCCAGCCCGCCAACGCCAGAGGGCCAGTAAGCCGCCGGCCGCCGCCAACGCCAGCAAAATATCCCACACGCTGTATAACCAGCCGGGCGCGCGCACGTTAAACCAGCCAAAAACGGCAAAGAGCGAGTCCCAGATTTTGCCGCTTTCGCGCAGGACTTGAGACACGGTGTAGCCGCGGTCGCCGCCAGCCAGACGAATGAACTGGTTGGCAGCGGTGGGGTCGCCGTAAAGCTGCCAATTGCGCCAGAGCAGCCAGCCAGCCAGCAGCAGAGCCAGACTCAAGAGTGTGGCGATGGAGATTAAGCCCAGGCGCGGGTTGCGGTCGCGCCAGGCCAGCGCCAGCAGGAAACCGAGGGCGTAGAGCAAGAGCAAAATGCCGGCGCTTTTGCTTAACATGGCGGCGGCAATGGTCACGCCAAGCCAGAACAGCCGCGCCATCGTGATTTTGTCAAACCAGAGGCGCAGAAGCTGGTAGATGGCGGCGCTGGCGGTGAAGATGATCAAGACGTCATTGGTGATGGTGCCGTGATGGAAGCCAAACTGGGGCAGAAAAGCGACGGCGGCGACTGCCAGCAGGGCGCGTTCGGGTTGGGCGGGCCACAGCAGCCGCCCGCTGCCATAGATGCAGAGGAGCGTACCCACACCCACCAGGGCGGAAAAGGCGCGCAGCAGGTGCGCTGCCAGAGCCATACCAGACCAGGGCCAGGCGAAGGCGGGGGTCTGGATGAAGGCGTTGATGTTGGCGGGCGAACTGGCGTCGCCCAGGCGCACAAAGGGATTAAACCATAGCTGTGTGGCGGCGGCGGTGGTGTCAATGGGGGCAATCAACCAGGCGCAGAGGATGTAATAGAGCGGCGGCTGGGCGGCTTCTTGGCGCGTCAGGGTGTTGTAGTTGTCGCCGGGCAACACGGTGGGCAAACGCCAGGTGTCGGCAATGACCTGGGCGGTGAAGTAATGGTGGTGTTCGTCGGGGGCTTCAAAGAGGGGATTGACCAGGCCATACGCCAGCGCCAGCGCCAGGTATGCCGCCAGCAGGCAGCTTAAAAAGAGACGAGCGCGGCGAATGGTCATGGCGCGGCTGGCTCCACCTGAATGTCAGCCAGCCAGATGCGGTCGTCGGGCTGGCGTTGGGCGTTTTGGAATGCCGGCATGCGCACAAATGTCTGCGGATCGTACAGTCCCACCCACAGGCGATAGACGCCAGCGGGGGCGTCCGCCGCGACGCGGAAGGCGCGGGGGTCTACGATCACCTCTCCCTGCCGCCAACTGTTGGTGGGGCGGAAGCCGCGATCAGGCAAGCCATCTCCCTGGCCTACCAGTTGTTCAGTGGCGCCTGCCAGGTGGAGTAACACAACGTAATTATCTACCACATCCTGCCGTGCGCGCCAATAGAGAGTAAGCGATATTTCGTCGCCGGGTTGAACGACCATTTGCTGCAGGTCGTAGCCATGCAACTCAATCTGCGGCGGCTGCCCAAAATCGGCGCGCAGGGGGAAAGTGACGGCGGGCATCTGCGTCAGCAGGGGCCAGGCGACGACCTGTACCTGATCGAGCACCAGGGCGATCCGGGAGAGGAGCGCGCCGGGCAGGCGCACGGGGTATTTACGCCCGGTTTCGGGGTCAACCAGGGCAATTTGCACCTGATTTAGTCCATCAGGAGCGGCGGGTGGGACAAAGATTTCGACCTGCCCTTGCACAACCTGACCCGGCTGCCAGAAGGTGGGCGGAAAGTCGGGGCGGGTGAGAGGAGCCAGGGTTTCGCCAACGATATGACCATCGGGCGCCAGCAACTGCACGAGAAGCTGGTAATCGTGGGCGGGCGGGCGCAGCGCCTGCCAGTACAGGTGCAGGGGGAAGATGTGGCCGGGGCGGTATTGGCCCGCCGGCAGGCGATAGCCCAGGACGGCAATCTCGGGGCTTAGACGGGCCGGGCTGGGAGTAAACGCGGGTAGACAGGTACGCGGCTGGCGAAAGGCGGCAGGGGAGAGGCGTAGATTGGGCTGCAAAAGGACGTCTATCTGTCCATCCGCGGTAGATAGAGGCGGTTGGTTGGGACCGGGCAGCAGGCGCAGCCAGACCTGGTAGCTGCCTGGCGGCAGGGGGGTGGGCAGGGGAAGTCCGATCTGGGTGCGCACGGTGTCGCCTATCTGGGGTTGGAGATTGGAGAGTAAGGGGGGGTCTGTTTGCGCCCAGATTTTGCCTGTTTCGTCGGTAAGGCGCAGCGACAGGGTGTAGGCGGCGGCTTCAGGGGGCAAGCCCTGCCAGTACAGGTCTGTCCACCACAGTTCGCCAGCGACGCTGCCGGCAGATGCTGCCTGTCCTGTCAACTGCAAGCCATTCATCCAATGAACTGCCGGCAAACTTAAAGCAGGGAGCGGCTTAGACATAACGGCGGCGGGCTGAGGCAGATAGACAGCCAGGTTGAGGCCCAGCCAGATGTACGGGAACTGGCAGCTTGTGACAAAGCGCCAGTGGGCGTTGGCCCAGTCGGGCAAAGCAAATGGGGGGAAGCCATCGCGGGGCAGCGGGTCAGCCAGGAACCAGACGCGGCGGGCGGTCTGCCCAACAGCTTGCAGGGCGGCTTCGGCGGCGGCGGGCGTCATTTGGGCGTAGCGGGGTAGAGCGACAACAGGGGCGGAACCTTTGTAGTAGGCGTCGAAGGTGAGTTTAAGAATGGCGTCGTGCAGGACGATGGCGTCGGTGGGATCGGCGACGCGGCTCAGGTATTCAGCCACGCCCTGCACGTCGTCTTTGACCAGGGCGGGGGCAGTGAATTGGGTGTATGTCCAGGCGACCTGGCTGAGCAGGACAAATAGGGCGAAGGCGGCAGCCGGCCACTTTTGCCGCTGCCGCAGCCAATCCAGACCTGCGGCAACCAGCAGCAGGAAGGGGGGCAGGGTTATGAACAGGTGGCGGGGGCCATTGTACAGAGGCGTTACCTGGGAGAGGAGCATGAGGAGACCCAGGGGGATGAGCAGGTAAGCCAGGCAAACCAGGGCGGGAAAGCGGCTGCCGCGGCGGCGGGGGATGAAAAGGTGACCTGCGCCAACGGCAGCCAACAGGAGCACAGGCAAAACGCGCCATAAAGGTTGGACGACAGTCGGGGTGAAGCCCACGCTGAAAACGCTGGCGGCATGGGAGAGGATGTCCAGCGGCGGAACGTACACGAAGCCGGACTGTGGGCCAGCGCGCAGCCGCCCCCAGGCGACGATCAGGACTGGCAGCAGGGCCAGCGCGGCGACAGCGGCGGCAGCCCAGACCCAGGCAGGGGGCGACCAGCGCCGCAACAGCAAAGGTACGACTAAGGCGGCGGCGCTAAAAGCGAAGACAAAGAAGCCAAAGTAGTGGGTGTAGACGCTTAGCAGAGCAGCGATCAGCCAGACGACCAGCCAGGGGGCGGCAGGGGAGCGGGCAGTGGTCAGGGCGCGCAGCAGGGCGTAGACGGAGAGCAGGGTGAGGGTGAGGAGCAGGCTGTAGTTGCGCAGTTCTTGTATTTGCCAGATGTGGAAGGGGGAAAGGGTGAGGAGGAGGGCGGCGAGGATGCCGGCATTCCGCCCAAAAGCCTGGCGACCCAGTTGGAAGAGCAAAGGAATAGCCAGCAAGCCGGCCAGGACGCCCAGATAGCGCAGGCTGAAGATGGTTTTGCCTGTCAGCCCGCGCCAACCATGCAGCAGGAGGAAGTAAAAGGGGGGATTGGTGTCGCGGGTGTCTATGTCGTCTATGGTGATAAGGTTGGCAAGAATGTCAGGCACGCTTTGCTGAGCGCGGTACAGGCTCAACCCTTCGTCGCTCCACAAGGATTGGCTGTCCAGATCATGGCTGCGCCAGGCGAAGGCTGCCAGGCAGGCAATGATAAGCAGTAGCAGTGTCAGGGGTTTCATGAAAGGTATGTCAGGCTGCCAGGCTCGTCAATTTGAAGAGAGTTGCGCGCGGAGGCACGGAGGACGCGGAGAAGGGATTGTCATTCCACTGGTTGAAGCGCCAGCATGTTGCGTCCCAGAAGTAACCACCTGGTTTTGTGGCACGCAGTGGTTATCTGTTTCTATTTCAGTATCCATTTCACTGGAACGTCACGCCATTCCTGGCATAATTTCTAATCAAGGATGTTCCAGTTTTCCATTCTTCGGGCGTAAAGGCGGATGCTTCAATGGGAGCAAATACGCTGTAGATAGCTTCACTTAAAATATCAATGCGTTCCCAATAGCCTTTATCGGCAAAGCTGGATGAAATGACAATGATGTCAAGGTCGCTGTCTTCGCGGGCTGTGCCAGCAGCATGAGAACCAAACAAGATAAGCTGCTCAACCTGGATATTGAGAGACTCTAAGGCTCTTTTGAATTGTTTGATCGTTTTTATAGCTGTGTCCTGATCCATTGTAGCACATCCTTACTCTTCATAATCATTTCCGCCGTAACTTCTGCCGTATAGGCTTCCTGGACCTTTGCCAAATTGTCGGGATAACGAGTGGTCACACTGGCTGTATTCAATCTGGTGATAAACTTTTCTAACTCTTGTTCGGGCCTCTTGTCAATCTTAGCCAGCAAATAGAGTAAATTATGCGTTTTGGGTGGCGCTTCATTTAGCGCCTTGAAATACAGCCCTTTCAGCGCCTTTTCAATGGATAAGTGGCACATGAAGACTGCGTAGAAATAGCGGCCGCTGCTAAACATTGCCTCGGCTGTCTCCATATCATAGTCAGCCTGTCTAAACCACTCATTATACCTTTCGCTCATTCGTTTCTTCCCTGGATGAAAAACCTGCCTCCCGGGTATCGCCTGATTCCTATC
This sequence comes from Chloroflexota bacterium, assembly GCA_019136785.1. Classification (GTDB taxonomy): domain Bacteria; phylum Chloroflexota; class Anaerolineae; order Promineifilales; family Promineifilaceae; genus JAGVTM01. The sequence goes on from JAGVTM010000125.1 coordinate 7,416, forward strand.
ATGCAAAAGTGGACAGTCCTATCTGATCGCTGTTAATTCTACCAGACAGCGGCGTTTTTCCACTATTCTGGCGGAATAGCCAGAAATTCTCAAGGGAAGGGAGAATGGTTCATTGGTGAATGGCGGTGAAGACACCGCTTGTGAATGGTTAATGAGGGGCGTTATGGAGCGGGTTCTATGGGGACGGAGCCGAGGGGGATTTCGGGGCCGTGGGGGGCGAGGGTGAGGGGGTCGTACCAGCCGGCAAAAAGGAGATAGTCGCCGGGGGGGAAGTCGGGGG
>JAGVTM010000538.1 GCA_019136785.1 Chloroflexota bacterium
GTCGCAGCTACGTCAGCGCCGATGGGCAAGAAGTAAACTGGTTCCCGTGGTCGCCCTTCACGGTGGGGGAAACGTACACGGTGCAGTTGAGCGACGAGGTGCGCGACCTGGCGGGCAACAGCCTGGCGGCGCTGTCCTACTCTTTTACTATCGCCACCACGCCCGCGGCGCAGCATCACAGCCAGGCGGCGAACGTGCCCACCGGTTATGATCCCAAGCGCATGGCGGTGAATAGCGCGGGCACAGAATTCCTGGTGGTCACCAAGTATGACAACAGCGTCACTCGTTTCGACATGGACACCTGGCAGGTAATAGGCAGCTATTCCGTCGGCACCGGCGCAGGGCCTTACGATGTAGCCTATGCCCCTGATGGGAACACTGCCTTCGTCCTGAACACGTCCATCAAGAACGTAAAAATCCTGAACTTGAATACCGGCCAATTCACACACACAATCGGCGGGTTCCTCAACCCGGATCGGCTGCTGGTCAATCATGCCGGCACGCGCCTCTACGTCACCGACCTGGGGGGCCCTGGCTACATCCGCGAAATTGACATCACGCCTGGCAGCCCATCCTACGCCACCATCCTGCGCTCCTTCAACCTGGGCAAGACCCCGTCTCCGCCAGCCATCAGCGCCGATGACAAGACGATCTACTACGGCTCCAGCTTCGCCTTCAATATCCTGGATGTGCCCAGCGGGGCTGAAGTCAAAAGCATTTACATTCCCTATGGCAGCGTGGGCGAAGTGGCGCTGGCTCCCGACGGGCGCTCAGCCCTGACGCCCTCCTCCAGCAACAAATCTCTGCGCGTCATTGACTTGATCATCGGGCAGGATCGCGGCGACGTACACATTCACGACAACCCCGACCACCTGGCTTACAGCCCCGATGGGCGCTTTGTGTACATGGTGGATCGCTTGACGCAGGCTATCTCTATATTGGACGTGGCTACGCTGACGGTGGTCAGGACGCTGCCGCCGCCAACTGTTACGGGCACTTTTATGCAAGACCTGGTGGTCAGCCCCGACGGTCGCTACGTTCTGGCGACTGCCGGCGGTCTGGGAACCGAAGTGATTGTCTATACCCTGGGCGACCCCAACGACGTCACCCCGCCTGCCGTGACGGGCGTCACGCCCCCGGCTTACACAAGTGACGTGCCCGTTTACGCCCCCATCAGCGCCAGCTTCTCCGAAGCCCTTGACCGCATGAGCGTGAACGGCGATACGGTGCGGCTAGAAGTTAACGACACTCCCGTGGACATCGCGCGGCAGATCAGTACGGACAATCGCCAGGTTTCGCTGGTTCCCAGCAGCCTGCTGCAGCCCGCCGCCGTGCATACCCTACACGTGGACGCCGCCGTGGCCGACCTGGCAGGCAACCCCCTGGGCGCGAGCCAGGACGTGCTCTTCTCCACGGCTATTACGGCAGACCCAGGCACGCTGCACCCGCTAGAACCCACTTTTGCCAGCAATGGCAGCCGGGGTGTGGCGGTCTCGCCCGATGGTTCGCTGCTGGCGGTCTCTAACCGCTTCCAGAACAGCGTCAGCCTGCTGGACCCAGCCACCATGCAGCCCGTTATGAACAGCATTGGCACGGGCAGTTCGGGCCCGCGCGGACTGGCGTTCAACAGCGACGGCAGCCGCCTGTACGTGGTGGCCAGCCCCGGCAACACCCTGGTGGAGATTGACGTCGCCAGCGGGCAGGTGGTGCGCACGATTGCTAACGTGATGGGCAACGAAGAAATCGTCATCAGCCCCGACGATGCCTTCGCCTACACGACCGGTTACAACAGCGGCGCGTTCAACGAGATCAATCTGGTCACCGGTCAGGTGACCACGCCGCTAGGCTCTGTCTATCGCGCCGGGCGACCGGCCTTTGCCCCCGATGGGCTGCTCTACCTGACCACGGACGATACCTTGTGGCGACGAAACAGCGACGGCACGTGGACGGACATCGCCACGGGCAGTTCTTACACCATTGACATTGGCTTCAGCGCCGACAGCCGTTACGCCTTCCTGGCGCAGACGTGGCGCGACGCCTTGATGGTGGTAGACCTGACGCAAGACAAAGTGGTGACGGAAGTTCCGTTAGGCGACGAACCGCGCCAGATGGTGCAGTCTCCCGACTACCGCCACCTGTTCATCAGCAACAAAGCCAGCGCTACCATTCAAATTATGGACACGCTCACGCTGGAAACGGTGGAATTGACTGCTGTGACCGCCTGGTGGCCAGGAGCGCAGTTGATGGCTGCCGCCTGGGATGAAGCCGGACAGCGTTTGTTTGTCAGCGACAATACCAACAACGTGATTCTGGGCTTCTGGCTGGAGTATGTGGCGCCGCCGCCGGTGGTGTACGACGATAACAGTTATGACGTCCAGTACGGCGGCTGGTATGGCGGCGCAGACGCGAACGCCTATGGCGGCGGCTACCGCGCGGCGCAGGCTGCCAATGAATGGCTTGTGTACACGACCAGTCCGGTCACCGGGTTCAGTCTGCTGACCTATCGCGGGCCGGATCAGGGTAAAGCGCACATCATGGTGGATGGCGGCCTGGTAACCACCTTAGACCTGTATGCAGCCACGCCCGCCTATCACACCGAAGATTTCAGCGGCTTCAACCTGGCAGCGCATACGGTCGTTGTCGTGGCTGCGGGCACGAAGAACCCCAGTTCCAGCGGCGCGGAAGTGCGCGTGGATGGGTTCACTGTCGCCGGCGAGACGATTGACGACAGTTCGCTCAGCGTGCTCATGAAGGGGTGGAGCGGCATGGCGGCTGCCTGGGGAACGAATGGCAACTTGCGCCTGTCTACGGGGCCGGGCAACAAGGTGACCTTCACCACGGTTGGCAGTTCGTTCACCTGGACAACGGTGCGCTGCCCGATGTGCGGTCAGGCTAAAATCACGGTGGATGGGGTGGATGTGGCGACGGTGGACTTGTACAGCGCCGCCTGGCAGGTGCAGCAGGCTGAGCAGATTACGGGTCTGATGGCCGGCAGCCACACGGTGAGTATCACGATTCTGAGTACCAAGAACCCGGCTTCGACGGGGACGCTGGTGGTTATGGATGGCTATAGTTATCCGTAGGGAAGGTATGAGGTATGAGGTATGAGGTATGAGGTATGAGGTATGAGGTATGAGGTATGAGGTGGGTGAATTATTGAACGGTTAATGAAGCCGCACCCGTAGTTAAAAGGGCGTTATCCTCGCGGATGGGCGGGGATAGCGCCTTTTTTGTTGCCTGGGGGTTATTTGGTGGAATTTCACCGCCAAGCTCCGCACTGAGCTTGGCGAAGTGACGCAAAGCGCGGCGCCAGGCTAGTTAACTGTCCGTAAATAACTTAGCGGTTTGGACGGCTAAAGCCGTTACTACGAACTTATTTCTAAACTACGGAAGAAGTTCAACTTCTCCAAAGAAGTTGAACTTCTAAAAGTGAGTTATACTTAGGGAGCAGCCGTGGGCGTAATGACATTTGTCTGGCAAACGGTGGCGATTTATCACTGGAGTAAGTTGCCGGCATTCGGCATACTTGCGGCAATCGCCCCGCTGGGGGCCGCCGTCTGGAAGTGACTTTTAGAAGGAGTTTTTTTATGGACCTGGCAACGACCTATCTTGGTCTGAACCTACGCAACCCAATTGTGCCGGCATCTTCCCCCTTATCCCGCCACCTGAGCACCTTGCGCCGCCTGGAAGATGCCGGCGCCGGCGCTGTCGTCCTGCCTTCCCTTTTTGAGGAAGACATCAACCGGGACGTGGGCATCGTAGACCCTGTCCTGTTTGAAGGCGGCAGTGATCAGGCCGAGGCCCGCTCCTACTACCCCGCTCCGCCCACCTATCGGGACACCAGCCCGGAAGCGTATCTGACCCACATCCAACAAGCCAAGTCGGCCATCCACATCCCGGTGATTGCCAGCATCAACGGCGTTTCCAGCGGCAGTTGGATCTCATTTGCCGAACAAATTGAGCAGGCTGGCGCGGATGCTCTGGAACTGAACGTCTACTACCTGCCTACCAGCACCCGCGTCACCGGGGCGGAAGTGGAGGAGATGACGATTGAGGTGCTGCGGGAAGTTAAGAACACGGTCAAAATCCCCGTAGCCGTCAAACTCAGCCCGTTTTACAGCGCTATCCCCAACATGGCGCAGCGCCTGGTGGACAATGGCGCCGATGGCCTCATTCTCTTTAACCGCTTCTACCAACCAGACATTGACCTGGAGAAAGGGGCGGTCGTGCCTCACCTGACGCTGAGCAACTCCGATGAACTGCGGCTGCCCTTGCGCTGGACGGCGATTCTTTATGGGCGCGTGAATACAGACCTGGCGCTGGCGACCGGGGTGCACACGACCAGCGACGTCCTCAAAGGGCTGGCGGCAGGAGCTACGGTGACCACGATGGCGTCGGAACTATTGAAAAATGGCGTGCAGCGGCTGTCGGAAATCCTGGCGGGCGTCAGTCTGTGGCTGGTGCAGCATGAGTATGAGTCGCTGGACACGTTCCGCGGCAGCATCAGCCAGATGAATTACGCCGTCCCCGCTGCTTTTGAGCGCGCCAACTACATCCGCGCGGTCACGTCTTACGGGCCAGGGTACGTGCAAAGCTAGGCAACAACAGCAGATTTTCCCATCTTCCCTCCATAACCACGCAGACGGCAAATGGCGGGCATGTCCTCAGGGGCGTGCCCGCCATTTCCGTTTGGGGCTGCAATATGAGGTATGGGGTATGGGGTATGAGGTATGAGGTATGAGGTATGAGGTATGAGGTATGGGGGCGGCGGGGCAGGCTCAGGCGCCGCCCTGAGCTAGCCGAAGGGGTGGGAATGGCAATTGCACATTAGAAGTTCGACTTCTGCGGAGAAGTTGAACTTCTGGTGACATTTGTCGGGGTAAAGTGATGACGTTTGTCACTAAGCTGTGAAAAGGAGAACAATCACAATAGAGTTTCTATGGTGTTTTCCGATGCGGTGCGGCTGCCGCAGGCGGGCCGGAAGGACGCTCTGGGCAGCGTCCCGGCGGGAGGGCCAGGCATCTTGCCAACCAACGGCGCATTTAGTTTACCCCACCCTGACGCAAGGAGTTTCTCATGACATCGCTTGTCCAACAGTTTGCCACGAATTTTGATCATGTCAGACAAATCAATTTAGAGACCATTCGCGGATTTCACACGACGCACGTGCTGATTGCCCTGATTAAGGTCGGGTTCTTTGCGGAACTGCGGCAGTTCCAGAAGGTCAATCTGCCAGAGTTTGCCCGTCGCCAAAACCTGGACTTGAAGATTCTCACGTCTTTGTGCGAATATCTGTACTCGATCCAGATTTTGCAACATGAGGGGGACACGTATTTTCTAGATGAGAAGGGGGAGCTGATTGATAATCTCATGACGGGGCCCCTGCTGGTAGTACACGCTTATGAGAACGTGTTCCACAACCTGGAACCACTGCTCAGGAAGCAGAAGAAGTTTGGCTCGGACGTTAACCGGCTGTCGGAGTTTGTGGCCGGCGGCAGCGGCACGGTGGGCAAGTCGTTTGCCTTTCCTTTAATGATCAACTTCCTGCGCCAGGGGCGTTATGAGTGTGTGTTGGACCTGGCTTGCGGGGACGCCACTTTTCTGGCGGCTTTGTGCCAGGAAGACCAGAATATGCGGGCTTATGGTCTGGACATTGCGCCCGAGGCGATTGAGTTGGGGAACTGCGTGTTGACGCGAACGGGCTTGCAGGATCGGGTGAAGTTGCTCGTGGACGATATGTTTAACCTGGATAAAACAACGCACCTCTTCCAGGGGGTGGATGTGGTGACTTGCATTCATGCTTTGCATGAATTTCTGGAAGATGGCAACGAGCGGGTTATCAGCATGTTGCAGAAGTACAAGGCGCGTTTCCCTGGCGTGCCGTTGGTGATTTTGGAGGTCATCCGCCCGCCATTGGAGGAACTGCGGGAAAGGCCAGGCGGGATGATAGATATTTTGCTGTTCCACGATCTGTCGGGGCAGGCGTTGACTTCGCGGGAAGCGTGGAAAACGTTGTTCCAGCAGGCGGGTTTCACGAATGTGAAGGAAGATTACTTCCCCACGGTGCGCACGGCTATCTTCACGCTCTGTTGATATAGCACGGTTCAGTTTCGGCAAAAAGAGGTTTTTACCGCCAAGACGCGGACGCCGCTGAGCGCCGCGGGCGCAAAGGAGGCTTTTTCGCGTTTTGGCGGTGAATTGGTCAGGCGGCTGCTTTGCCGAAGAAGATTTTAGCGAGGAATTACACTATTTTCGAAGGGGAAGGGTTTGAAACTGGACTGGGGGGCAAACCCACGCGATGAATCTGGCAATGGCTGATGCTGTTTTGGTAACGGGGGTCACAATTGGCTTTGGGGAGGAGATAGCTTTGGCGCTGGCGGGGCGGGGCTTTGTGGTTTATGCCGGCATTTCGCACGCCACCCAGGCGGAGCAGCTATGCGCTGCCGCGGCGGCGCGGGGGGTGGCGCTGCAGCCGCTGGTGTTAGATGTGCGGGATCAGGGGAGCGTGGATGCCGGCATTCATACGATCCTGACGCAAAATGGCAGCATTTACGGCGTCGTCCATAACGATTTTCTCTTTATGCGGGCTTATTTTGAAGATTTCGCCGACGAGGAAATTCGGGATGTCTATGAATCCAGCCTTTTTGGCACGATGGCGGTTACGCGGGCGGCGCTGCCGGCTATGCGCGCCGCCGGGCGGGGGCGGATTGTGGTGATCTCGTCGGTGGCGGGGCGGATTGCGCCGGCTACGGGTACGGCTTATAGTTCGGTGCGCTTTGCGCAGGAGGGATTTGCGGAAGCGCTGAGCCAGGAAGTAAGGCCGTTTGGCATTTATGTCAGTTTGATTGAGTCGGGGGTGGTGCGCGCGGACAGTTGGACGGTGGAAAACAGCGCGGCGGCTGTGGCCAGGGATAGGGGCAGCCCGTACTACGCGCGGTTTCAGCAGGCGGACAGGGCGTTTGGGCGGATGCTGGAAAGGTCGGTTATACGGCAGGAGGAGATTGCGCGGAAGGTGTGTATGGCGATGACGGCGCGGCGGCCGCGGCTGCGGTATATCACGGGGGGTAGAGCGCGGATAGCTATTGCGCTGCGTCGCTATTTGCCAGATGGGTTGTTTGAGTGGATTTTCTTCCGCACGACGCGCGCGGCGCATATGTAGGCGTGTTGTTGGAAGAGGTTCACGCGGCAGTCCGCTTACGCGGCAGCCCGCTTACGTGGGGCGTGGAGGAAACTGGGGGAGAGAGTTGGTAAAGGACAAGCTAGAGGATGGGTGGGGGTTTTTACCTGGTTGGGGGAAATGGTAACAAAAGAAAAGGCTCAAAAGGTTGTGTGTACCTTTTGAGCCTCAAATAATATATGCCCCCGGATTCCCACCCCCCTTCTGCCGTGCTGCCTAATAACTCTGCTCCACGAAGAGTGAGGATACCCTTCGCTATTAAGGATATGATAGGAGGCGATTTTGCCGTAGTGACAATCATCATGCCTCTGTGTGACGTTTGTCAATAGTTTTTGCCTGGGGCACGCCCGCCTGCGGCGGGCGTGGAAATATTATGGGCAATTTTGGGCGCATTCGCGCCCAAAATCGCCCATGGAGGGGGGATGTCGGCGATGCGGGCAAGGTTGCCTATTTTAGGGGGTGTGGGCGGCTCATCTTTCGCAAGGTAGGCAGGATGGCGGGGA
>JAGVTM010000085.1 GCA_019136785.1 Chloroflexota bacterium
GGAGCCGCTCATGGCAATCATGCCGTCGAACAGGTCGGGACGGCGGAAGAGCTGGTTGGCGCAGTGAAACGCGCCCAGGCTGGCGCCGCTGGTGATGATGCCCAATTTGCTCTGGCAGCTATTCCAGATGTAGGGGACAACTTCGTCGGTGATGTATTTGTTGTACTGCACCTGGCGCAGCGCTTTGTATTTGATGGGCACGGCGCGGTTGAGCCAGCTTTCGTTGTTGATGCTGTTGATGGAGAAGACTTTGACTTTGCCGGCATTGATCACCCCTGCCAACACGTCAATCATCTGAAACCGCTCATATTCCAGGTAATCCGCCGCCGCCGTGGGGAACAGCAGCAGTGGAAATCCATAGTGACCATAGGTCACAATTTCCATGTGTTTCTCTAAACTGGGACTGTACCAGCCATCCAAAATTCGTTGCATCTTATCCTCATGTGCATGTGAGCATTTCAGGCTGCCATTAACACGGCGGCAAACAACTGCCAGCGGGCGTCCCGCCCAGGCAAATGGCAGATCGCCGCGGCGCTTCCAGACAGCCATTGGATGCGGGTTGGAGCAGCAGGCAGCAAAGGCGCCATGTGTCACAGCCAACGATGCGTGATTCTAGCACAAACCCGCGTGACCATGACAAGCCGGTATGGATTTTGCCTTCATTCCCCCACCCATCCAGCCAGATTGTGCGCGATGCGGGCCGCCGCCGGCTGTGACCCAGGCGCAAACGACTGTCCGGTTAGTTTTTCATAGACGGCAATATAACGAGCGGCTACCTGCGCTGCCAGGTCTGCCGGCATTGCGGGCGGCGCGCCCTTGCCGCGATACCCCTGGGCGGCATACCAGCGGCGTAAAAACTCTTTGTCCAGGTTCTCTGGCTCTGCTCCGCCTGGCTCATAACTTTCCGCCAGCCAATAGCGGCTGGAATCGGGCGTGTGCAGTTCATCAATTAACGCCAGGCGACCCTCTATCAAGCCAAATTCATACTTGGTATCCACCAAAATTAAGCCCGCGCGCGCCGCGATAGCCTGCCCGCGCGCAAAAACAGCCAGGGCAGTGGCCTCTATTTCTGCCCACAGCGCCGCAGACGCCAGCCCCTGCGCCAGAATTTCGGCGGGCGTGATGCGCTCATCGTGCCCGCCTGCGACGGCTTTGGTGGTGGGCGTGATGATGGGATGCGGCAAGGGATCGTTCTTGCACAACCCATCGGGCAGGGCGATGCCATAGGGCTGGCGCTCGCCTTGCTCGTATAAATACCAGAGGGAGGTGGTGGTTACGCCCGTGATGTAGCCGCGCACGACCACTTCCACAGGCAGCGGTTGGGCTTCGTGGGCAATGGTAACGTTGGGGTCAGGCACGGCGATAAGGTGATTAGCCGCTACCTCTTGAAGCTGGTCAAACCACCAGGCGCTCAACTGGTTCAGCGCCTGCCCTTTGTAGGGAATCAGCCCCAGCACTCGATCAAAAGCGGAGACGCGGTCGGTGACGATCAAGAGCCGCTGCCCAGGGCGGCGGTACATATCGCGCACCTTGCCCGCCAGTTTTGGGCCCCAGTTGGGGATGTCTACGGCAGCCAACGCCTGGGGGATGGCGGCTAACAACTCTGCGTGGGTTAACATGGCGTCTTTCTTCAGGCAAAATAGCTTTGCAGCAGCGCGTCCTGGCGGGCGCTGCTGCGCCATTCTGGTTTCAGGTCGAGGGCGCGCAGCAGATAGCGCCGCCCTTGTTTTTCGTTGTGCAGCAAGGTATAGGCCATGGCAGCGGCGTAGTGAGCCTGGGCGTTGCCGGCATCCAGTTCAATTACGTGATCAAACGCCGCCGCCGCCTCATCCATCTGCCCCAACTGCATCTGGCACAGCCCCAGACCATACCAGGCCTGGTCGTGATCGGGCGATAACTGCACCAATGCCGCATAATTGGCGGCAGCCTCCTGATATTGCCCTACGTCGTAATAGATGTCGGCTACTACCAAGCGGTAGACGTGATAGGGGGGAAAGAGACGGATGGCTTCGGCGTAGGCAGCCACAGCCTGGAGGTAATCCTGCTGCTGCCGACAGTGGTCTGCCTGGCGGATCAGGTCGTCGGCTCGTTCTTGCGCGGGACGTCGCGCCGAATCCGCGCCAGGCGACAGGTAAAGGCGGCGCAGGTGATCGCGCAGGCGGGAAGGATCGTAGCCAAAAGCCCAGCAGCGCTGTTCATCCATAACCAGCAGGCGACCATCGTCAAAACATATCTCTACGTCGTACATAATCCGCTCGACGCCGCGTATCAGGGTCAGGCTGCGGTTGAGGCGAATGTCAACCATGCTTTGCGCGTCCCAGATTTGCGGGCTGCGCCAGAAGTGGCTGACTTTAATGGTGTCGGGCGTGAGGCGGACGCTGGCTGGCCCGCGCATTTCTAGCAACAGCGCCGTCAGTAACATCACACCCACCAGAATTTCCAATACGAGGAAGGCTTCCCAGCGGGTTTCGCTGTCGGAGACCAGCCAGGACAAAGCGCCAAAGCCGACGATCAATAGCAAGGCTATGATGGCTTGCGACCAGAGAAAACGAGGCTGCAAACGCAACTGCCAAGGAAACTGCGGTTGTTCCGTTTCTCGCAGGGCGGGAACCCGCTGGCGCAGGGTGTGGTAGAGATCGGGGAAGTTTTCCAGGCGGCGGTTGAGGCGCAGTTTGCCCTCACGGGTGAACAGAACAAGATTGGGCGGCAGGTGGTAATCCCGCTCTTGATAGCCGGTGACCGCGCTGTAAGGCACGTGCCTGGTTCGTTTGAATCGCTGCCAGATGATCTGGTCTGCGGTCAGGGTGACCTGCTCGCTGTGGCGGACAAAGAAGTAGATGCCAAACCAGTTCAGGGGGGAGAGAAGCAGCAGGGGCAAATAGAGAAAGGTTGTCAGGGGACGGCGGTCAAGTATGAAAGCCAGCAGCAGCAAGAGGAAGAGAAGTAAATGCGCGGCGATGATGAGAATGCCGGCATGGCGCAGCGAGCGCGACGAAGCATAAACCTGTTTCATAACATCATCCCTGATTCAGCCGCCCCTCGCTCACCACACCTGGAAGAACGAAAGGACGCGATCCTCGAACAGCTTTTCGCTGTCCCCATAAAACGTATGGCCCTGGCCTTCATAAGTAAAGCACTCTACCACATGATTTTGCTCCGTCAACATCTGGCACAATTCCTGCGACCATTCCAGAGGCACTACGTCATCTTTGCCGCCGTGGTGGATACTTAACGGGGCGAGGATGCGGCGCAAATGATATACAGGCGATATGGCTGCCAGCGCCGCCGGCGGCGCGCTCATTTCAAACGCCCATTCCCGCCCCTCCGACCACTCCTTAATCCGCTCATAGTTGCGCACCTCGTCGCCGCTCATGGAACCATACAGCACCGCTGCCCGCACCGCTTCGGGCCATACCGTCAGCACGCGCAAAGCTATCCCTCCCCCCATACTGTGCCCTAACAGATAAATGCGGTTGCCATCGGCGCGACGCAGCGTGCCTGTGGGGTCCAGGCTTTGCTGCTTGATGATGGCGATCAAATTCATGACGTCCACGGCGTAGCCAATACGGTATGGGTTTGGGCCTGTATCAGAGGGGGGGTGGTTGCGGTAGTTGGGGTGAAACACCATATAGCCGGCTTCAGCCAGGGCATCGGCATAGCGGGTCGTATAATCTTTAATACGGTATTCTTCAGGCTCAATATAGCCATGCAGCACAATGATTACGGGGAACTTTTCCCCTTCTTCGGGGACGTTCATAAAGCCGTAAAGCTGCAAACCATCGCTGGGGTAGGTAATCAGGTAGCGGGTAAAGGTGGGTCTGTACTCAATGGTGTCTTCAATTTGCAGCAAACCGCCGCCGTAGGGGCGGGCGGCTAATTCGGCAATGGTCAATCCCTGATAAAGGTCAGGCGTGGTTGTGGGGATGGGGGTGGGAGATGCCGGCACAGTCGGCGACGGCAGCGGCGTCAATGAGGGCAGCGGCGTATAAGTGGGGCGCAGCGGCGGCAGGGTGGGCGGCAAAACGGCGGCGGTAGGCGTGGCCGCGGACGCCGCCAGGGTCGGCAGCGCCGCGCCAGGGGCGGCAATCAGACCAAAGCCGTCGCAGGCGGTCAGGCCCAAGAGCCAGCAAAGAGCGGTCAGAAATGCGGCGACAGCGCCCGGCATTCTCCCCCCACCCCACTGTGTCTGGTCGTCATCTTTTTTTAACTCAGGACTATGCGAAATGTCTGGCATAATGAAGGCAATTGAGTGGCGCGGATCAGAATGGCGCACGACCGACTATGCTTTGATGCCATTCCGTCAAGAAACCGAGGGCTTCGTCAAACTGTTTTGCCGGCAGCAGCTTATAGCTGGTGATGCCGAATTTGCGGTACAGTTCGCCATACACCGCCCCAAATTCATTCCGCTTCGTCTGGTTGCCCAAAGCAATCGCCACCGCCTTGACCGCCTGGCTGATCTGGCTGGCTTGATCCGGGGTGACCGTGCGCCCGGCATGGCCCAACGTGGATTCGAGTTCCTCCAGGCGCTGATCGTGATCCGTCAGCCGGGCCGCGTGCGACTCCATCTGCGCTTCCAGCAAAATCTGGTTGCGCGCCAACTTCACCATAGCCTGCAATATCTTGTAAGCCTGCACGGCCTCGGTGTCGCTCTGCAAAAGGTCGTCCAGAACGGGATCCGCGGTCAGCCGCCCCTCCTGGAATGCTTCCGCCAGCACCTTGTAGCACTCGCGCTGGTAGCGCACCAGACGGTCGCGCGCTTCGTCGTTGACGCGGCTGGCGCTGATGCCAAACAAAAAACCGCTAATATAGTCCAGCGGCAGGCAGACCATCTCCTGCCGACCGCCGGGTGTCACCGTAACGGTGACACCTTTGACTTCGCCGGACAGCACCAGATCACGATTGATGCGCCGCCGCTGCGGGTCCCAGGCCACGCCTAAAAAATCGCAAATAGGGCGAATGGGCACGAAAATCTCTCGTTTGCCGTCAAGCTCCACCAAAACGGCCGTAATCTGGTCATCATAGAAGGCGACTTGCCTTTGCTCTACAGGCGTCAACGCACTCATCGGTTCATCTCTTCCCTTTGTCTTTCTTCACCGGGCAGGCGTGGAGGATCATCCATCCCGCCGCCACTCTGGCATGCGCAGTTCTACGTTGCGCGTTTCCACCATATCGCGCTCAATGCCGTAACGATGCACTCGTTCCAGGCCTGCGGCCAATAAATAACGCATCAGTTCCATTTTGCCAATGCTGTATCGCTTGACCAGGCGGTTAATTTCCTCATCCATTTCGGGCGGCAGCAGCACGCCACGCCGCAGTTGTCGCCCAGCCATAGAGGGGTCTTTCCCCTGGGGATTGGTGGCGCGGCGGACTTCGGTTGCCGGCATTAGCTCGAATGGATTGGCAAGCTGCTTCTTGCGCGTGTTGGGGCGAGCGCTTTTCGGTTCCTCAAAATCAGCCAGGAAATCGGGCAGTTCATCGGTCATAATAAATTCGCTCCACTAGCTTCTGGTACGACTCGGCAGCCGGAGAATCAGGCGCATATTCAAACAGCGTCATGCCGCCGCCAGAAGCAGACGATTCGGGCACAACCTGGTTCTTGGGAATAGGCTCGGCAATAACCTTGACGCCATAAGCATCAATGAGCGACTCCAGCACCTGATTATCCTGCACCTGCCGCTTCACAAAAAAGGTGGGCACGACCGTATGGATGGCAATGTTAATGCCGCTCATCTGGGCGCGGCGCACATTCTCAATGTGCTGTCCGGCCCCCACTGCGCTCAGGAAATCCAGTTTGACGGGGACGACGGCGGCGTCAGCCAGTTGATAGACGGCATTAGACAGGGCATCGTGGGCTGGCGGGCAATCAATAATCGTGAAAGCAAAGCGCTGGGTCAACGTACCTAGTCGGGATTCCAGCAAGTTGAGCAGCGGCACACTGCGGCTGCCCTCGTTGGGGCGCATGATAGCCATGGCATTGGTCAGCGCCTCTTGCATAACGAGTTCCGTCTTGACTTCCGCCAGGCGGCGATCGGAGGGCAGCAGCCACAAATTGGGTCGCGGCAGCCCATCGGCGCTGCGGTCAGCGTGCACCAGGCTGTCCTTAATGGCGCCGCGCCCGGTCAGGACATCAGCCAGATTGACGTCATTGGGCGGCACCCCCAGCGACGTGGCGCAATTGCCCTGGGCATCGAAATCAATCAGCAGCACATGTCCGGCGTCATGGGCGGCGCATAGGCGCGCCAGACCATGAGCCAGGTTAACGGCAGTGGTCGTCTTGCCTACCCCGCCTTTCTGATTGACAACGGCAAAAACAGTGGGTCGAACGCTCATAAAGGGCATCTCCATAGCGGTTGTTTACGCGGGACGACTATGCGCAACAACGTGAAACAACCGATTTTTATTGATATCACATGGTATCATAGTGATACCACTTGTTTTCATTAATGATGTCAAATGGTATCACATGGTATCAATTGCGCAAGCAATTGGAAAATCAACAGTGACCAGTGATAACATATGGTATCATATTGATTTCAATATGATACCAATATGATAAATAAATGGCATCAATTGGTTCCATAACGGGCGGAATCAAGTAAAGACACCATTTTGCGGCGCAGAAAAGAGCAAAACGGGCAGCCGCCGTTGGGCAAAACGGCTCTCAACGCCTGGCAGGGGTGGGGGAGCCGCAGTCCAAATGGGCAAGTTCTACGGAGTCTCGCATCCTCAGACCTTAAAAGATATTTCGCGTAGACCTCGCAAAGATGATGCTGACCAGCCTGGCGACGGTTGGTGACCCTGCTTGCCTGTGATAATATCGAGAGGCCTGGCAACGACTAACCCCCTTGTGGGCTGAGCTTGCCGAAGTCTGGGTTGCCTTCGACAGGCTCAGGCAGCGGGCAGGCTCAGGCAACGGGGCGGGTAGCTGCCAGGTTTGCCCCCTGGCAATGCCGGCAGGCTAAACACGCCTTACCCTATTGAGACTGGTAGATGCAGATTGAAACGCTTGACTTACATTTTCAGCAGATTCCGCAAACCATTGCCGCCTACCTGGTGACTGGCCCCGAAGGGGTGGCGCTGGTGGAAACGGGGCCTGGCTCAACGCTGCCCACCTTGCGCGACCACCTGCACGCCCGCCGCCTGCGCCCCACAGACCTGGCAGCCGTTATCGTCACCCACATTCACCTGGATCATGCCGGCGCGGCGGGCTGGTTTGCGCAGCAGGGGGTGCCGGTCTATGTACACTATGTGGGCGCGCCGCACCTGATCGATCCCACGCGCCTGTTAGCCAGCGCTGCCCGCATCTATGGCGATAAGATGGAACCGCTGTGGGGGGAAATGCTGCCGGCGCCCGCCGACCGTGTCATTTCACTGCGGGACGGCGATACGATCAGGGCCGCCGGGCTGTCTTTTACAGCCATGAATACGCCAGGTCATGCGTCGCACCACCATGTTATCTGCCTGGGGGATACGGCGTTTACAGGAGATGCTGCCGGCATTCACCTGCCCGGCGTACAATTTGCCGACCTGCCCGCGCCGCCGCCTGAATTCCATGCCGAAACGTGGCAAGATACTTTGCAGCGCCTGCAGGCCGCCAACTTCGCGCACATTTATCCCACCCATTTTGGGCTGGTAGAGGATCCACAATCTCATTTGCAGGCGGTGAGCCGGTT
>JAGVTM010000082.1 GCA_019136785.1 Chloroflexota bacterium
CGTCCATAGCTGAGAAGTGATCGTTACCTGTGGGTTACCGTTATCCCCTGAAAACGACTGATTGTTGTGCAGTTGACCGCAGCGTTGTTTATGCTGCGTCCTAATCGTACCCCTTGCCAGAAGATTACGCAATGACCGGGCGAGGTCAAATCTCCGCCCTGTTCCCCACATTTTCTGCAAGCTGTGTTACTATTACGCTGCGAACGCATCACAGATTTCGCAGATGCCGCAGATTCCTGGCGTAGCCCGATTTTCCCCAATTGGGTGGGCGATTTTGGAAAATCACCCTACTATTTTCGAAGGAGATTTACTATATGCGTGTTGTCATTGCCGGGGAGCTTCCCCTGATCCAGGACGTGAGCCAGTTGTGCGTCAACGCTGGTCACGATACCAACGTCTTTCTAGTTGAAGATTTTCTGGGCGCTATCGAAAGCGGTTATGTGCTGGACGAAATTGGCGCTGTGGATGTGGCTCTGGAGCTGCATAACGAATCCGCCGCCGCCAAACAGGAGTTGATTCTGGCTCTGGATAACGCCCTGTCGCCCGACTGCCTGCTGCTGACCTCGGCGCTGGCTACCAGCGCCACTCAGGCTGCTGCCTGGACGCGCTATCCGGAGCGCGTTGTTGGTTTCGGTTTACTACCCCCGGTTGCGCCCACAGGCATGGTGGAACTGGCGTCTGCCTTGCAGAGTTCTGAATCCGCCCTGGCGCGGGCGAAGGCGTTTTGGGCTGGCTTGCAGTACGAATCCGTGGTCGTGGCGGATGGGCCCGGGTTGGTGCGGGCGCGGCTGGTGTGCTGCATCATTAACGAGGCTGTTAGCGCCTTAATGGAAGGCGTGGCTGCGCCCGAAGATATAGATCGCGCCATGCGCCTGGGCACGAATTACCCGTTTGGGCCCCTGGAATGGGCTGACATGATCGGGTTAGACACCGTATTGGGCGTCATGACCGGGTTATTTGAGGAGTGGGGAGATGACCGCTATCGTCCGGCGCCGTGGCTGCGGCGGATGGTGATTGCCGGCATGTCCGGTAAAAAAGTGGGTCGCGGCTTCTATCGCTACGACGAAACAGGCAACCGGTTGTGATTAGCCTGGATAGCGCGGTACGCCTGGCCCCACCATGTCCGTGAACAGCCGCAAGATTTCGCCAGGTTCGGCGTGGCGGCCCATTTGCTTTTTGGAATAGACCAGCGCGTCGTTGACGTGTACTTCAAACGCGCCTTTCGTGCCCGTGACCAACGTCAGGGATTTGATGACGTGCTGGTAATTTTCCATCAGGTCGGCTGTCGCCCGGACAGCCCGCTGGACGTAGTTTCAAGGCACGCAATATTCAATCGAGATGGTGTATAGCTTTTCCATAAAACTCCTTATCTTTGGTATAGCGCGGATGACCATGGAATGCCACAGCATAACCGTCAATAATCAAATAGTGGACGTGGTTATCGTTTAGCGATTCTAAAAACTCTTTGAAGTCTTGGTTCAGCACCGTATTTCCACTGATGATATTCGCGCCGGATTTGGTCCAAAGCCGCCAGACGCGCTTGATAGGATTGAGCTTGCCAATAAGCGAAGTCGCTTTTTTGCTTATGGATATGTACTATTGTCTCGTCAAGCATAAAATGATGGATTAGATTGGTTCAATCTCCCAGATTGAACCAATCTATCAAATCACGGCTGACAGAACACTATGGTGTATGTTTTAGAGATAGTTGATTCTGTACGCATGGAAAGATTCTAAACGGCCGCTTTCAGTTGTGCAAATGCTGTAGCCCGCCTGACTGATTGGCATATGCTGCACATTTTTGCAGTCGTTTGGGGTGGGGGCTGACTTACAGGCTGTAAGATAGGCCTGAGAAGAGTACATTATAGAACAATGCTAGACTATTGACCAACGAATTCTGGCCCCGCCGGTTGGCGGCTCCCTTTTGCATCGCAGAATAGACGGCATGAATAAGGAGCGCAGCGTGTCCTCTCACCTGGCTGAGGTTGTCAGGCTTTTTTTCAAGCTGGGGATCACCGCCTTTGGCGGGCCTGCCGCTCACGTTGCCATGATGCACGACGAGATTGTGCGGCGGCGCAAATGGCTGGACGACCAGCAGTTTCTCGATCTGCTGGGGGCGACCAATCTGATCCCGGGCCCCAACTCCACGGAAATGGCGATTCACCTCAGCTTCCTGCGCGCGGGCTGGCCCGGCTTGCTCCTCGGCGGCGTCTGCTTCATTGTCCCCGCCATGTTGATTGTGCTGGCGTTAGCCTGGGTCTACGTTCGTTTTGGGGCGACGCCGCAGGTGGGCTGGCTGCTTTATGGCGTTAAACCGGTGGTTATCGCCATTGTGGCGCAGGCGTTGTGGGGACTGGGGCGCAGAGCCGTGAAAGGCTGGCTGTCTGTCGTGTTGGCTGCCGGCGTAATCGCTGGCTACTTTTTCAACGTGAATGTCTTGCTCTTATTGTTTGCCAGCGGCCTCATTGCCATGCTGGTATCCAATATGCAACGGCTGCGCGCTGGTCTTTCTGCGCTGCTGCTGCCGGCATTCAGCCCTCTGGTCTCACTCAGCGACAGTCTGGCAACGGCTGTCCCCTATACCCTGCCCACCCTTTTCCTCGTTTTCCTGAAGGTGGGCAGCGTTCTCTATGGCAGCGGTTATGTGCTGCTGGCTTTTCTGCGGGCTGACCTGGTTGTGCGTTATGGCTGGTTAACCGATCAGCAGCTTATTGACGCCATTGCCATTGGCCAGGTTACGCCTGGGCCCGTCTTTACCACCGCCACCTTTGTTGGTTACCTGGTAGGCGGCGTACCTGGGGCGCTGGTAGCCACGTTGGGTATTTTCCTGCCTTCGTTTATTTTCGTGGCCCTCTCCAACCCGCTGATTCCCCGCCTGCGCCAATCCCCCTGGTTTGCCGGCATGTTAGACGGCGTTAACGTGGCTTCTCTGGGGCTGATGGCTGCCGTCACCTGGCAGTTGGCGCTGTCTTCCCTGATTGACCCCCTCACCATTGGCCTGGCCCTCTGCGCCTTTAGCTTACTGGCGCGCGCCCGCATCAACGCTACCTGGCTCATTGCTGCCGCTGCCATGATTGGCTTTCTGGTACAGTTGTAACTATTCACCGCAAAGACGCGCGGTGCACTTAATCGTGGTGGCTGACACCCATCGCTGATGCCGCCGGACGATGCGTCCGCGCCGGACGATGCGTCCGCGCCGGACGATGCGGGGTTGCTCGCCGAATCGCTCGCTTTGCGGGGCCGGTAGGCGGTTAAAGAGATCACCCCGATTTACTGGGGTGTTGCCAGGAGAAGAACTCTGCGGTCGCCGGCTCCTTCGCGGTGAAATCCCAAAGGGAGTGTATAGTTACAATCAGGATTTCGCAGGCCTGTGGTGAGCGCATCCGAACCATTACGCAGATTTGTTGGGTGGATGGGTTAGTCACTGACCACTGACCACTTGCCCCTGATCACTATTTTCGGAACAACTGTCGCCAGTCCAGACGTGTGGCGGCGATGATGCCCAGGATGATCTGCGGCAGGATGACGACTGCGTGGAAGATTAAGCCATAGCTGAGGGCGACGGCGTCGTCTTGCAGCCCCACCAGTCCCAGAATCCATATGGTCAGCCATTCAAACACGCCGATTTTGGCCGGCGTGGATGGGGGCGTCATGCCAATGCTCAGGATGGTATGCAGCAGGGTGGCTTCCAGCAAGCCAAAAGGCAGGTTCAGGGCAGGGAACAGCACCAGCGGAGTCAAGATGCCTAGAAAGGAAATGCCGGCAGACACCAACACCAACACCGCTGCCTGTCGCCGGCTGCGCAGCGCCGAAAGGCCAAGCAAGCCGGAGCCAATCAACCGCATGATGCGGCTGCGCCAGGCGACGGGCAAAAATCGCGTGAACCTCTGCAGCAGGCGCAGCACCCATTCTGTCTGGTAGGCAATGATATACAACCCCAGCGCCGCCAGGCTGGTAATCAAGATGAGCGTAGGCACGTAGGTCGTCACCACGTCCGGCAGCACCACAAAAGGCAGAGCTACGCCGATGGTCAGGGCCAACAGCAGCGAATCCAAAGTTTTTTCCAGCACCAACGTGCCCAAAGAACGCGCCTTGATGCGCGGGGTGTCTTGCTCCAGGGCGTAAATACGGGCCACTTCTCCCAGGCGAACGACCAGATTGACAAACTGGCCCAACGACATAGCCCAAAACAGGCCCGGCAGCGATGGCGGCGGGGTGGTGGGGTAATAGAGCAACTGCCAGCGCCAGGCTTTCGCCAGCATGGTGGTCACAATGACCGCCAGCCCCAGCAGCACATAGGTGAAGCGGGCGTGGAAGATGGCTTCGCCCACGTCCGCCAGGTTTACCTGCCGCACAGCCAGCCACATGATGACGATGCCCACCAGCAGCCCCAGCGAGATGCGCAGCCAGGGAAAGGATTTGCCGGCATCGCTGGAATTGGGCGGCATTTCTTGTTGTTTGATCATTATCTTCTAAGTTTTCTCATGGGCGCGGGCATTTTGAAGTTTAAGAAAATAGTTCGGTAAACGGGGGTGCGTACCCTCCATGGGGAGAGACCCCCATCCCCCAACCCCCTTCCCCCTAAAGGGGGAAGGGGGCTTTTCGGAGAGGGCGAGGGAAGCGGGCTTACCCGATTATCTTCTTAATGTCTAACTTGCCCGCGACATCGTTCCGCATCTGTTTCTTTCACGGCGGCGGTCGCCTGATCAGCGTCGCCGGGTCGCCCAGCAGGGCAAAAGTATCGCTGATTTCCTGCAGACTGTCGAATGCCAGGTTGAGATCGCGCCGGGCTTGCTGCATGGCGTCCCCCATGCGCAGCGCCGTTGGGTCTTGCAGCGCCGCTAACAGGTTGGCGGCAAACGCTTCCTGGTTAGCCGACAGCGTCAGGCTGGTGGGCCCTACGACCAGCGCCGGGCCGTGGGCGTGGTGCAGCAGCGCTTCGGATAGGGAATCCTGCGCCGGATGGGCAAAGAAGCCCGTCAGACAGCTAAATTGCAGCACGATGGGCGGCGGCTGGCTTTGCAAGCTGCCAACGCCGTCCACGTTGAGTATGCCCGCCTGCCCCCACTGGCTCAGGCTGCCGTGCCCGGCGTAAGCGACCAGCCACGCGCCTTGATTCCACGCCTGCGCCGCCTGATCCGGCGCGGCGCCATAGAGACGGGCAAGACGCGCCGGCGCAAACTGGCTGAGACCTATGACCTGTTCCGCAAACCGGGTAAACTCGTCGTTTTCGGTAATGAAAATGGTCTGGCCGGCGGCGGCGGCCTGTTCATAAGCCAGCGTGCGCTGCGCCAGGGCTGCTACCGCCTCTGGGTTCGTCGCGGGCCAGCGCCCGACAGCCAGGTCAGGCTGTCCATCCGCATCTACGTCCGCCAGGCGAACGTCGCTGATGGTTTCGCCGCCCAAAGCCGTTGGCACGAGCAGCGGCGGTATCAGGTTGGCGGGCGATTGGCTTAGATAGTCGCGGTAATCTGTGGTCGCCTCGCCAACCAGCAGCAGATAGCGCGGCGACGGCGGCGTCCACATGGTCATGGCGTAAGTCAGGAAGGTGCGGATGCTTTCGGGGGAAGCCATGCCCGCGCCAAATTCGTCGTAAATGGTCTCGACAGTCAGTTGCGCCACGCGCAGTCCCTGGCTCTGGCGGGCGGCGACCAAGGGGGCCAATGCCGGCAGCAACTCCGCACCGCCCGCGATAATAATCATATCCGCCTGATTCTCCGGCTGCCGCCATGCGCTGATCTGCACAGGCACAATGGCTGCCGGCTGCCGCCAGCCTGCGGGGCCCACCGCGGCAATGTGCGCGCCTGCCGCCGCGACCACCTGCGTCGTGTTATTTGCCGCTGTCCTGGCGGCTAATTGTATGGGCTGGCGTGGATCGGTGATGTCAAAGACGAAGGGAGGGGCGGTGAAGCCGGTCAGGTGGAGTGGGGCGGCAGTTTCTACATAGCCGTCGAACCAGTCGTCTACCGCCTGTGTGGGCGCGCTAAAGCTGATTTCCACCCAGTCCAGCAGCGAAATATCCAGCCAGGTAGCCCCTGGCTCGCTGTTATCCAGCGTGAGTATATTGCCGCCTGAGCGCAAACTGCCTGCCGGCAGCGGCAGAGCCGCCGTGTAATACCGCTGCCCGTCCCAGCGGATCGTCTGCAGCCATTGCCCGTTTAGCAGAATGTCCAGGTCGTGATCGGGGGACACATGCTCGTGCGTGGTGGCTCCCCACAATTGCAGCCGTAGTTGCCCCTGGCTATTGGCTAACGGCGGCAGCGTTAATGGCAGGCTGAGGCTTTGGCTGACCTGAATGGTATGCCAGAACCAGGGCTCGCTGTTGGCGGCGGCGGCGGTGCTTTCGTATAGGACGTTTTCCGTAAACTGCAGCCGGTGGGTGGCGCTGGCGGCAAAGCTGGCTGCGCCACCCGCCGGCTGCGCCGCTGCGCTCGCCATGTGCGTCTGGGCGACGGCTGCGCCGCCCCAGGTCAATAAATAGGGCTGATATTTCGTATAGCGGCTGGACGGGGCAAGACCATAGAAGATAAGGGCGTCTTCCGCCAACAGATAAGGCACAGGCTCGCCAGCGGTAGTCAGGCTGATCGTCTGCCAACTTACGTCGCCGTTGTCTGGCGGGAACGGCGCCTCCGCCAGCGGCAGCCGGTAAAAGCCATCTGCGCTCACCAGGATTTTCAGGGCGTGTGGTTGCCGCGGCGTGTCGGCGGCGGGAGATGAGGGTGAGGGGGGCAAATGCCGGCACGCCGCCGCCCACCCCCCAAAAACCAGCCAGATTATCCCCATGCGCCTGAGGCACTTATCGCGCAAGCTCAACGCTGGTTACGGCGGCTGAAAAAGACGATGGACCCATAAACGCCCGCCAGAAACACTCCCAGGGCTGCGCAGAACCCGCCCCATAAGAACAGGCGACCGCGACCGGCCTGGCTGCTCTCGCTGACCGTTTCACCCTCTTCCCCAGGCAGCGGCGGCAGACTGCCGCTGTCGCTGCCCGGCTGCGTGATTTCGCTGGTAGCCTGAGGAACCGGGAACTGACCCCCTGGCGTCACTGCCGGCTCCTCTACCGGATAGGCCGGGCCATTGCCTGTGTCAAAGCTGGGCGTGGGCAGCCCTGGGTAAGCGTTGGAAGGCGTCAGGGTGATGGGCACGATGCCCGGGGCCAGTGTGGGCGAGGCTTCTGCCTGCGCCACACTCGTTGGCGCCGCCGCACTGGCTGTGGCGGTGGGGAACTGGAAAGGGGTAACCGTGGGGTTTCCCAGAACGGAGATGGGCGTGCGGCTGGGGGTGGGCGTAGGTTCCGCCGTCTCTGTGGGCGGCGGCGGCGTGGCTGCCAGCGTTGGCGTCGTTGTGGGCGTTACCGGGGTCGGGGTGATGGTTGGCATATTCGTGCTGGTGGGCGCAGCCGTAGGGCTTTCCACGGGCGTCGTGGCGATAATGGCGGGCGTGGGCGTGGGCGTGGCCCCCGCCAGCACCGACAGCGGCCCAAACGTGTTTTGGCTGCCATCCGTTTCCACTTCAATCAATTTATACCAGTAGGTCTGACCGGAGATGGTGGAGCTATCTGTAGCCGTGTAGTCGGAGCCGCTGAAGGCATCCCCTTCCGCCTCAATAAACTCAATGCCCGGATCGCTGTAAGCGCCCGCGGCGCTGCTGGCGCGCTGCACCAG
>JAGVTM010000644.1 GCA_019136785.1 Chloroflexota bacterium
CATCCGCACAGCCCGGTTTCCAGGGCGCAGCCGAAGTTCTGGAACTGTTGGCTGCATTGCCTTCTCCAGAAGAAATTCTGGCCCTACGCCCGTCTCGAGCGTTCCAGGCGCGAGTACAGGCGCTTCTGAAGAAAAATCGGGAAGAAGGCTTGTCGCCTGCCGAAGAGCAGGAATGGCAGCAGTATGAATACCTGGAACATCTGGTACGTATAGCCAAAGCGAAAGCTCTAATAAAGCAAAAAAGCCAATGAGCGATTACATCCCTGCTCTGCTTCGTCAGCAAATTTTTGAGCGCTATAAACTCCCTGAATGAGTTTTTCCACAAAACAGTTGTCGGGAAAACTCGCCGGGAATTGTCGCCCGCTCTGTTTTAGCTAACCCGATACGTTGCGCAGCGGCGCCGGTTGCCGCAGCAGGCGCATCCCATTCAGCGTCACCAGCAGCGACGCCCCCACATCCGCCAGCACCGCCATCCACATCGTGCCCATCCCTGCCAGCACCAGCAGCAAAAACGCCAGCTTAATCCCCAGGCTGAGAGCCACGTTAGCCCGGATCGTGCGCATGGCGGCGCGGCTGAGGCGCACGGCAAATGGCAACTTGCTCAAATCGTCGCTCAGCAGCGCCACGTCCGCCGTTTCCATTGCCTGCGCCGTGCCCGCCGCCCCCATGGCAATACCCACGTCGGCGCTGGCCAGGGCGGGCGCGTCGTTAATGCCATCCCCTACCATCGCCACTGGCCCATACTGTTGCCGCAGCGCCTCAATCGCTTTCAACTTGTCTTCGGGCATCAGCCCGGCGCGCACTTCTGTCACGCCCACTTCTGCCCCAATCTGCCGCGCCGTGGCTTCGTTGTCGCCCGTGAGCATGACCAGGTGGGGAATGCCCGCCTCCCGCAACCCCGCCACCGCCGCCCGGCTTGACTGCCGCACCCGGTCCGCCACCGTAATATACCCCAGGTAATCCGCGCCCGCGCTGACCAACAGCGGCGTTTCCCCATTGGCTGCCGCCGTCTGCGCCGCCTGGCAGTCCGTTTGCGGGTGCGGCTGGTCTACATCAAAAAAGGCGTGGCTGCCCACCGTCACCGCCTGTCCATTTACCTGCCCGCGCACGCCGCGCCCTACCAGCGCCGTCACCTCATCCGCGCTGTAACGATGCTGCACCCCCCGCGCCGCCGAAGCCTGCACCAGGGCGTAAGCCATCGGATGCTCGCTGCGCTGCTCCACGGCGCTGGCTAAAGCCAGCAAATCGTCGCACGGCTCGCACGCCCCCTGCGGATTCTGGCAGGCCACTGACTGCACCTTGACCACGGCGGGTTTGCCGGCAGTCAACGTCCCCGTCTTATCAAAAGCCACTGCCCGCACCCCTGCCAGCGCCTCCACAAACGCCCCTCCCTTAATCAGCACCCCATGATGGGCGGCGTTGCTGATGGCGCTAATCAGGCTCACAGGCGTGCTGATTACCAGCGCGCAGGGGCAAGCCACCACCAGCAGCGCCAGGGCGCGGTACAGCCACCCGGTCGTCTCCGCGTCCGGGTTAAGGAACGGCTGTCCCCACAGCAGCGGCGGCAGAATGGCTGTCAGCAGCGCCAGAGCCACCACCGCAGGCGTATAGCGGCGGGCAAACCGGTCCACTAACCGCTGCGCCGGCGCCCGCTTTTCCTGCGCCTCTTCCACCATCTGGACGATGCGGCTGATGGTATTGTCCGCTGCCAGATGGGTGACGCGCACAATCAGCGCCCCCTGGAGGTTAATGCTGCCGGCATACACCCCATCCCCGCGCCCTTTAGCCACAGGCATACTCTCCCCCGTAATCGGCGCCTGGTTCACGCTAGACGCTCCGCTCACAATCTCCCCATCCATGGCAATTCGCTCCCCCGGCTTCACCACAATCTCATCCCCCACCGCCAGCGCCGCCACAGGCACGCGCTGTTCCGATGGCGGGCAAAATGGGCATGGGCCCCCCGTATATCCCCCTTGCCCCAGATGCCCGGCGCAGTCCACGCAAAAATGGCGGCGCGTGGCTTCCGGCGGCGCTACCGCCATCAGGCTGCGAATTGCCTGCCGCGCCCGCTGCGCCGTAAAACCCTCCAGCGCCTCGCCAATGGCAAACAACACCATCACCAGCCCCCCCTCCGTATACGCCCCAATCGCCAGCGCTCCCAGGCTGGCAATCGTCATCAACACGTTAATGTTGATCTCGCGGTTAATCCGCAGCGAGCGCCAGGCGCTGCGCGCCACCGGATACCCCGCCGTTATCATCGCCGCCACCGATGTCAAATTCAGCAGCGGATGTTCCCAACCCAGAAAAGGCAGCAGTTCATTGAACAACAGCCCCGGCAAAATCAGCGCCGCCCCCAACAGCGCCAGCCGCGTCTCCATTTGCTGCCACATAAAAGCCAGAAAATGCGGCGCGCCCGCCGTAGCCCCGCCTTCCCGCGCCGCCTCTGTTGCCTTGACGTCGTACCCCAACTCCCGCACCCGCGCCGCCACCGTCTCTGGCGTGACCTCCCCCTCCACGCGCATTACCTCGGTGGCAAAGCTAACCGTGCAAGCCTGCACCCCCGCCAACTGCCCTACCCCTTTCTCCAGCGTTGCCGCGCAGGCCGCGCAGTCCATGCCCGTAATGTAAAACCGTTGTTCTGGTGTATTTTGTCTATCCATACTCCCCATTATACAACGCCTTACCAACTGCAAAGTAGCCGAATTGACATCCCCCTCCCCATTAACCATTCACCAATTCACAAATTCACCCATTAATTATTTCTAACACGCCCCACCATGACCCATTGCCCTACCCCCAAACACAAAGAGAGCCGGACCTCCGCCCGGCTCTCCCCATTTCTGCCGCCCCCCCTATTCAGGACGGGTCACATACCTCATACCTCATACCTCATACCTCACACTTCACTCCTTCCCCATCCACAACGTAATAATCAACACCAGTTCAATTGCCTTCGTTACCAACCCCAACACACTGTTAAACGGCTCGCCATTGACGATAAAATAAGCCACAATCGTGATTGCCGCAAAACCCATTAAGGCATAACGGATCAAACCCCGCTGCGCCGCCAACTGCGGAATAAAATACAGCCCTGCCAGCAGCGCCAGATAGCCTATGCCGTTCAAGATAAACAGCGGCGGCTGCGATCCCCCAAACTGCATGTACGAGATGCCCAGGTACAGGTGGATAATGGCTGTTGCCAGGGTCAGAACAATGGTGAGCATTTTACTATTCACGGTATTCTCCTTTCGATGAGTGGAACAGAGGGAAATTGAATTTCTACTGGACATAACCCCCGCTGCCCGCGAAAGTTACTGCCCAGCCCGCATTACCTCTCAAGACGCGCCAACCACCCCAAAAGTAACGGCGCAACCGCCCATTAATCATTCACCCATTCACGAATTCACCCATTAACCATTTTTTCCTCCCCCCGCCATCTTCCGCCCCACATACACCCCCCCCACCGCCGCCAACCCCACGTCCCGCGTCCGGCTGATCAGGCTGAAGCTGATGGCAATGGCTGGATCGTACCCCAACGCCGCCAGCGCCCACACCTGCCCCGCCTCCACCGCCCCCAACGCCCCCGGCGTGGGAACCAGCAGACTCAGCCGCGCTGCCGTAAAGGCTAAGACCGTCTGCATAGGCGTCAACGTCAGCCCTAAAAAATGCAGCATCAGCCAATACTCCAGCGCCAACGCCGCAAAGCCTGCCGCGGACACCAGCAGCGCCGCCGCCAACGCCCGCGGCTGCTGCCGGCAAAACGCGCCCACCTGCGCTTCCGTTTGCCGGATGTCTGCCGCGATGTGTGTCCAGTGCGCCCACCGCGACAACGGCAGCCGTTCCCATAAACGGCTGAGCGGATATTTGCCCCCCGCCGCGCTGCCCAGGAACCCCAGCGGCAGCGCCAACAGCCCCAACGCCAGCGGCAGCGCCGCCGCTGCCAGCCCTGGCAGCAGCCGCTGCGCCAGAACCACCATCGTCCCTGCTGCCAGAAACGAAAAGCTCACCCCCAATTCCAGCCCTTTATCCAGAGCCACCGCTGCCGCCGCCGTCGTTCGCGGCACGCCCTCCTGCCGCGCCAGCATAGCCGCCTGAAACGGCTCCCCGCCAAAGTGAGGCCCTGGCGTGAAAAAGCTGATGCCGAACGCCCCCAGGCGATAGACAAACAACCGCCAGCAGCCCGCCGCATACCCCTGCGCCTGCAAAATCACCCACCACCGCCCATTCATGATTGCCAGAATCGCCAGATTCAACCCCGCCAACGCCGCCAGCCGCCCCCCATCCAATTCCGCCAGCGCCGCTGCCGCCGCCGCCAGCGACACCCCCCGCAGCGCCAGCCACACCAGCCCCCCCGCCGCCAGCCAGATCACCGCCGCGCCCCCCCACCGCCACCATTGCCTCATCTATACCTTGCCCCTATCATTTCAACCCCTTCGGTAAACTGAGTAACTGTCCGTAAATAACTTGGCGATTTGGGTTTGTAGTAACCGCTTTAGCGGTTTAAACGGCTAAAGCCGTTACTACGAACTTATTTCTGGAGTAATCGTCTAAAAATTACTGCCTGTTCCGGAGTCGAGGCTTCAGCCGGCTGAAGCCTCGACAAACATCCGCCGCCGCAGTATAGCCTATCCCGCGCCCGTCTGGTAGAATCGCCACAATTCGGCGGCAATTCCCGACCGGGCCACCTGTTGAAGGGACGGGTCTGAGCTTTTCGAAGCAAGGAATGAAACCGTAGCGCCGGCTTCCAGCCGGCTTCTGCCAGCCAGGATGCTGGCGCTACATTTTCGAAGGAGGGTACCATGCCTGTTGATCCAGTAACAGCCCTGGCTGCGGTCAGCTTTACCGCCAAATGGATGTGGGACAGCTATGGTAAAAATGCTGTTGATGGCCTGGCGCAGCGGATGGGACGCAGCCGCGAGCAAGCGCAGACGGAACGGGAGTGGCAAGAGGCAACGCAGAAATACCTGACGAAGCTGTATGATCAGGTGAACTGGCTGCGGCTGTTGGGCAAGCGGGAGGGGATGCCCCTGGAGCAAATCTTCACCGACCTGAACGTGCTGGACAAACTAAGCGCCGAACAGTGGTATAGCCGTGACGCGCTGCAAGAGGATTTCTTGCAGCGGCGTGGTTTCCATTGGCGGCTCGAAGAGGTGCGGCGGAATGGGTTGGCTGTGGTTAAGCAGTTCCCGCGCCTCTATATTTTAGGCAAACCGGGCGCAGGCAAAACCACCTTTCTCAAGTACGTCACCCTGGAAGCGTTGAAAGGGCGTTTGGGTCAGAAGCTGCCTTTGTTTGTCTCCTTGAAGGAGCTTTCCGATGCGGAACTGTCTATCCTTCCCTTCATGGCGGAGCAACTGCGCCAGTGCGGGTTTGCCGAGGCGGAACTGTTCTTACGCCAGCTTCTGGCAAAGGGGGACGCTATCGTCCTGTTTGATGGGTTAGACGAAGTGAACCTGGAGCAGGAGCGGCGGGCAAAACAGATTGCGGCAATGAAAGCGTTTGTGCGAGAGTTCGATCAATGCCAGGTGTTGATTACCTGTCGCATTGCCGCCAGCGATTACTCCTTCGAACGTTTCAAATACGTGGAAATGGCTGACTTCAACGAGACGCAGCAGCAGACCTTTATCTTCCGCTGGTTCCACGACGACCTGGCGCGGCGGGACGCCTGTTGGGCAGGTTTACAGGCGGCTGACAAAAAGGGCTTGCGCGAACTGGCGCAGGTGCCGCTGCTGCTGACGCTGTTGTGCCTGACGTTTGAACGACGGGGCGAGTTCCCGCCAGACAGGGACGAAATTTACCGTTGGGCCGTCAACGCCCTGCTGTTTGAATGGGACAGCAGTCGCCTGATCCAACGGGACGCGCTGTACAAAGGATTGGACGTGAAGTACAAAGAGCGGCTGCTGGCCTGGACGGCAGCGCAGACGTTTGACCAGGGGGAGTATCTATTGGAGGAGACACGTCTGGCGGAACTGATTGAACAATACCTGAGAACTGTGCCCCGACTGGAAGGCGCGCTGGATGGATTGGGGGTACTCAAGGCGATTGAAGCCCACCATGGCTTGCTGGTAGAGCGGGCGCAGGGCATTTACTCCTTTTCCCACCTGACACTGCAAGAATATTTCACGGCGCGCTACATCGTGGACAACGCCGCCAGCGGCACGCTGCCGCGGCTGATGCGGCACGTGGGCGAAGACCGCTGGCGCGAAGTGTTTTTGTTGGCGGCGGGTATGTTGTACGACGCTCAGGCGTTTGCCGCAGACTACCTGGCGGCGCTGGCGCAGATGGCGGCGCAAGACAAAACTGTGACTGAAATGCTGCAATGGGGGGTTCAGCAAAGCGCGCAGTCGTGCGGCGGCGTCAAGCCGCCCGCGCTGCGCGCTTTGCTGATTTACCTCGCCCTCGCCCGCGACCTCGCCCGCGCCCTCGCCCTCGCCCTCGCCCGCGACCTCGACCTCGCCCTCGCCCGCGCCCTCGCCCTCGCCCGCGACCTCGACCTCGCCCGCGCCCTCGACCTCGACCTCGCCCTCGCCCGCGCCCTCGCCCTCACCCGCGACCTCGACCTCGCCCTCGACCTCGACCTCGACCTCGCCCTCGCCCGCGCCCTCGCCCTCGCCCGCGACCTCGACCTCGCCCGCGACCTCGCCCTGGCTCTGGCGGCCGCTTATGACTGGTCGTTATTGAGTGGTTTACCCGATGAGGCTGCCGGCATTGTGCTGCACCTGCAACAATGGAGCCGGCAGGTGATTATCCCCGGCTGGCTGCGGACGGCGTTGGCTGATCTGGCTATGCCCGCCAATGACGCTGACGCCGCCGACTGGCAGGCGTTTTATGACCAGGTAGAAGCCATCCTGCTGCGCCATTGGGGCTTAACGCAGTTTTGGGAATTGTCCGATCAGCAACTGACCTTGCTTACACGCTACCTGGAAGCAAACTACCTGCTGCTGGACTGCCTGGCGGTGGCTTCCGTGCCCAATCGGGCAGCGATTGAGGCGCAAATGCTGCTCCCCAGCCAACAGGCAACAGAAAACAGGTAACAGACAACGGAAAACAGGCAGCGGAAAACAAGCAACAGAAAACAGGCAACGTAAAACGGTGGGTTAACGGGTTAGTGGATGTCATTCCGAGCGGAGCGAGGAATCCCTACGGCGCTGTGGGGTAATTCGATGAATTGCCCAGCGACAATTGTCATTCCGAACGAAGTGAGGAATCCCTGCGGCGTTGGCGGATAAAGGCCGTAGGGATTCCTCAGGCTGTCGCCTTCGGAATGACACGTGACAAGTGTCTTTCCGAGCCTTTCGGCAGGCTCAAGACAAGCTGGAGCGAGGAATCCCTACGGCGCTGGCGGATAAAGGCTTACTCCTTCGAAAATAGCGTATCGTAGGGCGGGTTGGCAACCCGCCCATGCTTCAAAAATAACCTCACGCGGAGACGCAGAGGGCGCGGAGAAAATGTAGGGCAAAAATCTACGTCATCCGCGAAATCCTGATTATTTTCATCCATGATGGTGCGCCGCGGCCCATGTTGTCTCCTTCGTAAATAGCGTATCGTAGGGCGGGTTGGCAACCCGCCCATGCTTCAAAAATAACCTCACGCGGAGACGCGGAGGGCGCGGAGAAAATACAGGATAAAAATCCGCGTC
>JAGVTM010000113.1 GCA_019136785.1 Chloroflexota bacterium
GCCGCCGCGCGCTTTCAACGATGCGGCGTATATCCGTCAGGCTGTGCCCGCCAGCATGTTTTTGGCGATCACCAATGGCAACCTGGACAAAGGAATGCCGCCGTTTGGACCTAGCAGCAGCAACGCGGTGGCAGAAGCGGATCGGTGGAACCTGATTGCGGCTGTTTTCAGCCTGGGCACGTCGCCAGACTCGGTGGCGCGCGGTCAGCAGTTGTTTGCCGAACTCAACCCTGACCTGGACGCGGCTTTCATGAGCGACCCTGTCTTCTGGCGGGATAGCAGCAACCAGGACGCCTACGACCGGCTGCAAACAATCCTGCCAGACACCCCTGCGGACGACATTTGGGCCATGGTGGATTATGGGCGGGCCACATACCCATTTAGCGGTACAGCCGCCGCCGTTCAGTTGAACGGCGTCATTACGGGCATGGTGATGAATGGCACGACGGGGAGTTTTCAAGGGGATATGCCGGCGCTGCTGCGGGCTTTTGACCCGATTGACTTTAGTATTACGCTGGCGCTTACCAGCACGGTAAACGCCGATGGTTCTTTCCAATTCGCCGTGGCGCAAGCGCCTGCCGACTGGATTTATATGGCCAGCGTGGCTTACAACGAGATCAGCTTTAGCAGCGACATTGGTCGCCTGTCCTCAACGCAAACCAGCGCCGAACTGCCGATTACCGTTTACGACCCCACCAGCGATGCCAGCGTCGTTTCCATTGACCGGCTGCACATTATCATGGATGTAGCCGATAATGTAATGGAAGTGAACGAACTGTACACATTCAGCAATAACTCCAGCCAGGTGTATGTGGGCGCAACAGGGAATATGTCTGGGGGCACCATTTTGATTCCGCTGCCCGCTCAGGCGCAAACGCCCGTCTTCCAGCGCGGCTTTGGTTCGTTGGATTCGTTTGTGGCG
Organism: Chloroflexota bacterium; assembly: GCA_019136785.1. Classification (GTDB taxonomy): domain Bacteria; phylum Chloroflexota; class Anaerolineae; order Promineifilales; family Promineifilaceae; genus JAGVTM01. The sequence goes on from JAGVTM010000113.1 coordinate 923, forward strand.
GCTAACGAGTTATTTCCAACGGACGAGGGGTGGCTGGATACGCTGCCGCTGCGCCCTGGGCCTAATAGTATGAACCTGCTGGTGCGTTACACGCTTCCTTATGAAAGCGGCATGACGCTGGCGCACGCTCTCCCATATGTTACAGAAACCAGTTCGGTTATTCTGCCGGACAACGGCATCACAGTGTCGGGGAACTGGCAGAGCAGCGGGCCACAGGAGATGGAAGGGCAGGGATTTGTGCAGTATACGGGGGAGCGGATGGATGCCGGCAGCACACTGACCATGACCCTGGAAGGAGAGCCCCGCCAGGCGGCGGCTGCCGGGCCGATCAGCAGTACGACGGGGATCATTATCGGCGGCGCGGCAATTTTAACGGTGGTTGGAGCAGCCATTTTTGTGGTGCAACGGCAGCGCAAAGGAACCGTACAGGCGGTTGCCGCCACCCGTGAGGAACTGCTGGCGGAACTGGCGGCGCTGGATGACGCTTACGCCAGCGGCGAAGTAGACGCCGGCGCTTACGAACAAGAACGGCAGCAACTCAAAGAAGAACTGCTGGCTATCTGGAACAGCACAGAAGATTAAGAAAGGGGAGCGCATGAGGCGGGGCAGCAGTTACAAACGGCTACCACCTGGCTGGCTGATCTGGCTTGGGCTGGCTTTACTGAGCGGCTGCGCTGCGCCATCTGCGCTGCCGTTGACCCCCACGCCGGCAGCAGCGGCGGCAGTCGCTACGCCCCTACCCACCGTCACGGCTACGCCACTGCCATTGCCGATCCCACCCACCTCGCGGCCCTTGCCCGGCGCAACGCCAGCGAAAACGCCCACGGTTGTCCCGCCGACTGCCGCGCCAACGGCTACGCCGCTGCCGCTGCCCTCGCCCACGGAGACGATTTCGCCCACGCCCACTTCGGTATTTGCCTGCCGCTCAGCCGCTGAACTGGCGGGCGTGCAGCCGCTTTACGGCATTGCGCCGGGGCCCTGGCCTCGTCCGGCAGCGTGGTCGGAGATGGTTTTTGCCGGCACGGGCAGCGGAAACGTGATCCAACTGGGCTTTGACGTGGAAGGTAGCACAGCCCACCTGGGGGAACTGCTGGACGTGCTGGACCGCCGCGGCGTCAAGACAACCATGTTCATTTTAGGCTCCTGGGCGGAAACGTATCCTGATTGGGTGCGGGAGATGGCCCGGCGCGGTCACGAAATGGCTAACCACACCTATTCTCACAGCAATATGCGCGAGATGAGCGCGGAACAGGTGGTAGCCGAACTCAACCGCACCGAAGAGATTGTGCTGGCGCTGACGGGGCAGAGTACCAAGCCGTGGCTGCGTCCGCCGTTTGGCTCGCGTTCCGATGAGAGCGTGCGCGCCGCTTATGAAGCGGGCTGGACGACCGTCATCTGGTCGGGCAGCGCAGACGACTGGCGCGAAGACACCAATGCCGACCGCATGTGCCAGACGATGCGCGAAGGCTCTTTCCCCGGTTCTATTTTGTACGCGCACACCTATCGCGCCGACATGCCAGAAACTATTGACCGCTACCTGGGCGAAATGCAGTCGCGCGGCTACACATTTGCGCCGCTGTCTGTGCTTATGGCTGGCGATCCCACCGCCTGGCTGACCCAACCATAGAAACAGGAAAACCAAACTAACTCTAGGGAGCAGCAAGTGCAAACACTGCGAACGCAAACTACTATTCCCATCCCACTCGATCTATTATTTCTGTTGCTGCTTGTCCCTGCACAAATGTATACTGGCGGTGTCTCGTTTCTTTTAGTCGTTCCCCTACTGTTTTACACCCTACTTGCGTTATGGCATCCGCTTACATCTTACCCTTCATTGCCAGAACAACTCTATAAAACTCGCCTTGCCTTTCTTGCTCGTTTCTTCTTGCTCCTGGTAATTATTGCTGCTGCTGTAGTCTACCCTGCTTTGAACAATATTTTTGGTCGTTTGAGTACTCAGACATCCCCATCTGGGTATCTTGATGCCGACATCAATGTGCATGATGGAGCAGTTCAAGTCGAATCTGCCCTAAACTTTTTAAGCAGTAAAGAGAATCCATATGTAGCGAACTATGCTGACACCCCTTTGAAGTATTACGGCTTTTCTGTTATTGAGTTGCCCACTAACCCGGCGTTTGAGCATTTTGTGTATCTACCCGGATTGCTAACCTTGTCATATCCGGTTTACAAACTGTTCGCTCAACTAAAATTCCCATATGACCAACGGTGGATATATTTAGCGACATACCTGATACTCGTCATGGCTGGCGTAGCTCTAAATCCCTTATTGACCCAACCGCTCATTATAGGTATGAACGATGTCATGATTCTGTTGCCCATCTTTTTAGCAACATGGGCGCTATCCAGGAAACATGTTGTGTTTTCAGCCATCTTGCTGGGGTTAGCGTGCACATTGAAGCAATCTGCCTGGTTTGTCACACCTTTTTATGCCCTATACCTGCTCAGCTTATTTCCACACCCTGTCCGCTTTCAAGAACTCGCAAAAGCAGTTGCAATCATTGTTGGTATCATCATTGTAGTAGTTGTTCCGTTTGTTGCCTGGGACCCAGCGGCGTTTTTTACTGACGTTTTTGCTTATCCTGCCGGCAATGTAGCTGTCAATTACCCCATACGAGGCCATACAATAGGTACTCTACTCGTTGCAATGGGAGTTATTTCTTCCCCACTTGATACATTTCCCTTTTGGGTGTTGCAGTTTTTAGTAGGACTGCCACTAGTAGCTGTTCTGTTAAGATACCAATGGCGACGAAATACAGCTGGTTCTCTCCTGCTTTGTTGTGGCATTTTTATTTTTGTGTTTGGCTTCATTTCGCGTTTTTTTCAAGATAATTACGTCGGATTCGTGATTGTTCTCATTCTGCTTGGTATCCTCTGGAATATGGCAGAGGGAGTCATGTCTGAAGCAAAACAGTCGAATTCAGTATAACAGTTCGGTGAGTTGGCTTAATGAAAAGGTATAGCGTAATTGCCATTGCCTACGCCGAACTGTTGGTTATTGGGCTGTTCGCCGCTATGCTGGGCGTTGCCTGGCCCTCCATGCGCGCCGATTTCAATTTGCCGCTGGACGCCCTGGGCGTGTTGCTGTCCGCTAATATGGTCAGCCATCTGGTTGTCAGCTTTGCCGCCGGGCGGCTGATTGCCGCGTTGGGACCTGGTCGCTTCTTGTTGGTTAGCAGCCTGACGGCTATGGTCGGGGTGTTTGCCTATGGGCTGGTTCCTTCCTGGGGGTGGCTGGTGGTAGCCAGTATGGTCGCCGGGGCGGGGACGGGCGCGGCTGACGCCGGTTTGAATGTCTATTTTGCCCTGAACTTCTCGGCGCGTCTGGTAAACTGGCTGCACGTTAATTTTGGTCTGGGGGCAACGATTGGGCCTGTCTTGATGACGGCGCTGCTAACGCGACGGCTGTCCTGGCAGACTGGCTATCTGGCGGTGGGCGGCTTGTTTGCGGCGCTGGCGCTTTGTTTCTGGCTGACGCGGCGGCGTTGGCAGCTTCCAGCCGGGGACGTGGCAGCAGCGGCAGCGCCCACGACGCCGCTGCGGCAGACGCTGCGGCTGCGCCGGGCGTGGTTCAGTATTGTGCTGTTTTTCGTTTATACGGGCATTGAGACGACGGCGGGGCAGTGGAGTTATACGTTGTTTACGGAGGGGCGGGGGGTGGAGGCGGTGAATGCCGGCATCTGGCTCAGCATCTATTGGGCAGGTTTGGGTGTAGGGCGGCTCTTATTTGGATTCGTGGCTGATCGTTGGGGAGCAGCGCGGCTGCTGCTGGTTTGCATGGTTGCCGCCCTGATTAGCAGCCTGCTCATTGCCTTAGCGGGGTGGCCCTTGTTAAGCCTGCTAGGGCTGGCTCTGATGGGGGCGTCCCTGGCTCCCATCTTTCCGACTTTGATAGCCATGACGCCGCAGTGGTTGGGTCGCGCCCACGCCGCCAACGCGATTGGCTTTCAGGTGAGCGCGGCGAGTTTGGGGTATGCGGTTTTGCCGGGGATTGCCGGCATTCTCGCCGCCCGCTTTAGCCTGGAAACCATTGGGCCCTTCTTGATTGTGAATACTGTGATCATGATCTGGCTCTACCAGCAGCAACTGGCTCGCTCCGCAGCTAAACCCGCTGTCCTCTGATTATCGGTAACAGAATGTACTTACCGATTGTCCGATATTAACTTACCTGTTTAGAAGTTCAACTTCTCCGGAGAAGTTGAACTTCTTACTGCTGTTGGCTATGGCGGTCCTTCGTCTACTTCTTCGGGCAGTCGCACTTCAAAGTGAACAGTTTCGGTGCGGACTGTGGCGCCGCGGGCGTCGCGACCTTCGGCCCAGACGCGGTGTTCGCCTGGGCTAAGGGGCCACCAGGTTTCAAATGGGGGCTGGTCTATTGTGGATAGAGGAGCGTCATCTAGCCAGAAGGTGACCTGGCGAGTGCCGGCATTCGCCACCGCCGCCAGCCTGACTTGCTGCGTCTGGCGCGGCAGCGTGGGGGAGATGCGAAAGATGGTGTTGGGGTCGGGGTAGATGAGGCGGAGGGCTGCCGTTCCTGATTGGCTGCCGGCATCGGCGCTGACCAGGAGTAAGTCATCCAGCAGCGCCAACCCTTGCGCCCGCGCCCAGGGGTGCAGCAGCGGCGGCAGGTCTAAGACTAACTGAGTGGCGCGTAAGGCGGCGGGCGTTTCTTCTGTGGCCAGCAGTCCGGTGGTTTTGTCTATGGTGATTTCTTGGAAGAAGGCGTCGGTTGTGGTGGGTTGCGTGCCGGCAATAAACCACTCGCGCTGGCGATAAGGACAAACGTCTCCTGGCAGCAGCCCGGATAGGGTGCAAATCTCCACGGAAGTCAGGCCCGGCGGTTGGGGGAAAGCCTGGTCTGGCTGGCCCGTCAGCGCCGCCCGCATAAAGTAGTGCCAGATGGGGCCCGCGCCACTGATGCCACTGACGTTTTGCATGGGTTCGTTGCCGGCATTCCCCACCCATACTCCCACCGCCAGATCAGGCGTATACCCCACCGTCCAGTTATCGTGAAAGTCGTTCGTCGTGCCCGTCTTGACGGCGGCGATGCGGTCAATGTTCAATATGCTTGAGCCGCCAAAAGAGAGGCGGCGGGCGTCGTTGTCACTGAGGATGTCACTGATCAGCCAGGCCACGCGCGCGTCCATCACCTGGACGGGCGCGGGCGGCGGTGCGGCATAGCGCAGGTCGCCTCGGCTGTCGTGTACCTCCAGGATCAGGCCGGGTTGAATACGCGCGCCGCCGTTGGCAAAAGCGGCATAGGCGGCGGTCAAATCTATCAGCCGCACGGCGCCGCCGCCTAGAGCCAGGGACAAATCATACTCCTGCGCGTCGCCAGGAAACGTCAGTCCCAGGTCGTTGGCAAAATCCAGCGCCGCCTGCACGCCAATGGCGTCTAACGTCAGCACCGCGGGAATGTTCAGCGATGAAGCCAACGCTGTGCGCAGCAGGACGGGGCCATTTTCATTGCGGTCGTAGTTTACGGGTACGTAGGACTCGCCTTCGTGCGTCAGAAACGCGGTGCGCACGTCAAAGAGCAGGGTGGCTGGCGTCCAGAGCTGGGGGCGGTCGGGGGAGAGAGCGGCGGCGTAAATGATGGGTTTCAAGGCAGAACCGGGCTGGCGCGGGGTCACTGCCATGTTAATGGCGCCGCTGCTGCTTTCGTCAAAATAATCTGGACTGCCTACCAGGGCTAACACCTGACCGTTGCGTGTGTCCAGGGCGACCAGGGCGGCGCTGCCGGCACGGTGGCTGACGCCGCCAGGGGGGTTATTCAAGCGGAAAAGTTGTTCGGCAATGATTGCTTCTGCCTGGGTTTGCCAGTCCAGGTTGAGCGTGGTGCGCACCGTCAAGCCGCCGCTCTGGTAGACTGCCTCAGCCGGAAAAAGGGCGTCCAGTTCTGCCTGCACCATCATGACAAAGTGCGGGGCGTTGACAGGGTACGGGGCGGCGGCATAGAAGAGCGGCTCGCGCGCCGCCAGGTCATGCTCTTCCTGGCTGATGCTGCCTGCTTTGAGCATCAGGGAAAGCACAACCAACTGCCGCGCTTTGGCGGCGTCGGGATTGATAAAGGGGTTGTAGGCGGAGGGGGCCTGGGTCAGCCCCACCAGCAGGGCGCTCTCGGCGAGGGTGAGGGCGGTCGCCGGTTTGCCGAAGTAGGTCTGGGCGGCGGCTTCTACGCCGTAAGCCAGTGCGCCGTAATACATCTGGTTCAGGTAAAGAGCCAGGATGTCGTCTTTGCTAAAGGCGCGGGCTACGCGCCAGGCCAGCAGGCTTTCGCGCAGTTTGCGGGTGAGGGTGCGCTGGCTGCGCTCTTCTGCGGTCAAGAGCAGGTTGCGGCTTACTTGCTGCGTGATGGTGCTGCCGCCCGCCAGCACTTCGCCGCCGCGCAGGTTGATCCAGAAGGCGCGCACAATACCCACCAGGTCTACGCCTGGGTTGGCGTAAAAACTGCTGTCTTCGGTGGCTACCGTCGCCTGGCGCAGGATCAGGGGGATCTGTGCCAGGGGCAGGGTCATGTTGCGCCCGCTGTTGGCGTCAATCACGTCATAGAGCAGCCGACCCTCACGGTCGGTGATGCGCACGCTAGGCTGCGCCAGGTGTTGGGGCAACTCCTGGGGATCGGGTAAATCGCCGAAGAGGAGGTGGTAAGCGACCAACGCCGCGCTGCCAAAAAGCAACACCCCAATCAAGGCCAGATGCCATAGCTTCTTCATATTGTGGCAGTATACCAGAATACGCTGGCTGCTGGAATGCCGGCAGCTTTGCCGGCTGGTTGATGTTCAAGGGGTCCCCCATCCCCCAACCCCCTTCCCTGGCAACGGGGCGGGATTACCCGATTATTTTCTCCAAATGGTACAGATTTCTTAAGTAGCCTGAGGGGGTGGGGGCTGGTCAATTTGTCATAATTCTTGACAAAGCGTATGCGGGGTTTTACAATGTCAGCAAATCGGTGGAAAAATCCAGATACTTTTCACAAAATGAACTCATTGGTGGCGGAAGCTGGCTTACAGGCAGCCGGCTTTCTTGTAATCCATGATTGCTGCCAGAAAATAGTTCTGACAGATGTTTGTTCCAGGCGACTGTGAGGAAGGCCAGGTTATGCCAGTTTTGTGGCCTATGATCAGAACTCTTATGCCCGCGGCAGCGTTGGTTTGCGCGTGCTGTGCCGGCAGCACCCTGAAATGGCGCACTCCAGACCAGTACTCTTCTTATGAGGGAGGTCAAATGAACCGCTTTATCTGACCGGCGCCCATCTGGCACGCCGCCAGATGGGCAGAGGTGGGAAGGGTATTTTCTGGTTATTAACAACATCCGTTGCGCTTTAACAGGCGCGCCATGCTTTATGGAGAGATTTCAATGAAAGGTGGTAATGGAGCAATCGGAGGGTAGCTCATTATGAAACGCAGATTTTACGCTGTCTGGGGTGCGCTGCCTTCTATCGTCCTGGTGCTGACCGCAGTCGTTAACTTCTTGAACGGCGGCAACGGTGCTATTGGTGGGGGTTCCCCGTTTATGTAGGTCTCAACTTAAGAGGTCGTTAGAGGTGTGCGTGCGCCTCTAACGACCTTTCCACACGTATACACCCAATCCTGTAAACAAGATAAAATAGGGGCATGATCAGGCTATTCATGGACGCCCTGTGGAAATCGGCTGCCGGCAAAGCGGCGATTTTGCTTTCGTTTGCGCTGCTGGCGGCCCTAGCCGGTTACGTCCTGTATACCCGCCAGCAGGCTGCGCCGCTGGCTTATTGGCTCATTGGGCTGCTGCTGGCGTCTTGGGCATTGTATGCGTTGGGCTATGGTTTGCAGCGCATGGTCAGCGCATACCAGAGTCTGGAGACGCGCCTGGGGGAAGTGCAAAAAAGCGTGGGGGCGCTGCACCAGGAATACCCGGCGCTAGCGAATCATCTGGATGGGATGCAGCGCCAGGTAGAGCAACTGCTGCAGCGGGAAGAATCCGACCGGCTGCCCACCAACCCGGGCGACCCGGCAGCCACAGCCAGCCGCTCCAATGATGAAATCGCTTACCAGACTGCCGCCGAGCGATATGGGATGGCTTATGACTCTCTGGAAGTAGATTGCATCATCAATGATGACGGTTCCGCTGTGGTCTATCGCCGGATTAAGGTCACAGCTACTTCGCAGTTTGCCGAACTGGACACTTTTCTTTATGCGCCAGAGCCAACCAGCGCGGGCGAACCGTGGGAACTCGATCCCGCCTTTGTGGAAGTCCGGTCGCTCACCGCGGGCCAACGCATTGAAGTAACCGATTTCAAGCGAGAAAGTGGTCGCCTGTCGGCGCTGCTGCGCATTGAACCGCCGCTGCTCAGCGGCGAAAGCATGACCTATGAGATGCGGCAAAAGCTGCCGGCAGCGTTTTACACCATTTACCTGTCGCCTACTGAATTCGACCCGGAAGAGGATAACTTTGATTATTGGGGGTGGACTATCAACCGGCCCACGCGCAAACTGCACCTGCGCGTCTATTTGCCGCAGGGGAACGTCAAACCGCAAGATCATAACTTGCAGGTGCGGTACGCTTCGGCGTCCGACTTCCCGGCGCAGCGGGCGCAATATGAAGAACGAGCGCGAGCCAACAAAGTAGAACTGCAGGGGCCGGATGGCGGGCGCTATATTCTGGATCTGTCTGTGGAATACCCGGTGACAGGTTTAATTTACGTACTGCGCTGGCTACCCCCTTTCCGCACTATTCCCCTGGGGCCCATTAAACCGTCGCTGCCGGAAAAGGTAAGCGGGGCGTTTGTGGGCATTGCGCCCGACCTGCTGGTGCGTGTGCGCGACCAGTTGGTCTTGTGTGGTCCCTTTGCCAGCGAAGGGGCGCTAAAGGCTGTTTTCATTGACAACCGCATCAGCCCCTGGCGCAACGATATTCCCGAAGGGGACAGCGTGAAGGAGCGGGTGGAGGTGGTGATGGCGTTTTTGTTTAACCAGAGGCACAGCACAGGGCAGAATGGGCTGGTGTTGTTTTTGCGGGTGTTGAGCGAGCGGCATAAGCCGGGGGATGCGTGTGGGGATGCGCTGGCGGCGCTGGCGGCGGAGTTGGAGCAAAGTCTGGCGCAGCGCCAGGGATAAAGGTCAGGGGAGGGCGTTTTCGGGGAGGGTGAGGGAGACGCGGGTGTAGGCGTTGGGGGCGCTTTCGATAGCGAGGGCGCCGCCGATGACGGCCATCATGGTGCTATGGAGGGCAAGACCCTGTCCGCCGGCGGCATCCGCAGGGCGCGGCAACGGCTCAGCGGGCCGCTGGAACTGCGCAGCGGGGCGCGAGAACGGGTCGGGGGCGGGTGGATTGGATAGGCCCACGCCGTTGTCTTCAATTTGCAGTTGCAAACCGTCAGCGTGGCAAAGGGTTATGGTGAGGTGCAAGGGGCGTTCGCCGCGGGCGTGGACGGCGGCGTTGCGCATGGCTTCGCGGGCGGCGTAGTAGAGGACTTCGGCGGTCAAGGGGGGGATGCGAGCAAAGCGTTGGGCGGCGGCATCTGTCACTTGCCAGACGACTTTATCAAAGGCATGGGCAAATTCCCGCTCGGTCAGCCGCTGCAATGCCGGCAGCAGCCCCAACCGGGTCACTTCGGGGGCGCCGGTGGTGGGCATGGCGCGCAGCAGGTCGGCTATCTGGCGGTGGGTCTGGCTCAGTTGGGTGACGGCAGCAGTCACAGTGTCGCCGGCGGGGACGCTGCTGAGGGTGATCAGGGCAGTTTGCAGACCGGGCAAGATTTCATCATGCAGGACGCGCCGCGTTTGTTGATCAATAAGCTGGCTCTGCGCCAG
>JAGVTM010000386.1 GCA_019136785.1 Chloroflexota bacterium
ACTCGCACCCAATGCTGTTAAAACCAGTGGGAAAAAAATCGGTGATTGGGCTACTCCTAATGGCGACCCATTCTGGATGACACTTACTAACTTCAATGCGGCAAACCTTATTGCTGGTATCGGTAGTGCTACTACTTGGTATTGTTATTGGATAAATGTGGTAACCGCCAGCAGAAGCTTTTACTCACCTACGGTTCATCCAACTTGGGAAATAACCCATACACCAGGACTGGTTAGCGTATATAACGGCACATCTTGGGTCAGCGGAACACCCTATGTCTGGAACGGCTCAACTTGGGTGCGGGGAATGGCCTATGTGTGGAACGGCTCAACATGGAAACTCGGATTAAAGTAAAGGAGGAACAAGATGAACATTATTCTTGGAGAAAAACAAGTTCCCATCATCACAGCGGCGGGACACGTGGAAACAATCAATGGCGTGCGGCGCGACATCATTGAACTGTGGACGGACGAACCGCTGACAGCGGAGGATATTGAGTACATTAAAACGCACGACAGCTTTACCAACGATGGGGGCGGCACTTACAACAACTACAAGGAAGTGGTGCGCTACAGCACATGGTTGGCGCAGGTGGACCCAAACGCGGCGATTGTACAGCAAGTGACCGCTGAAAAGGAAGCCGCAATCAAGGAAAAAGAAGCGGCAGTGCAAGCCAAAGAGACCCTGCAAACCGTCACCATCCCCACGCTCCTGCGCGGCAGGACGGACGATGTGCTGGTGGAGATGCTGGACTATATCCCTGAATGGGCAGAGGGGGTTTATGTCGTTGGCGATGTGCGTAAGGACGCATCGGGTTATCCGAAAATTTGCGTTCAGGCGCATAACAGCATCACTAACCAAGCGCAGAATATGCCTTGCCGTGGGTAGCGCCTACAGGTGCGCACGATATGTATAAGTCCGGCGAGTACATGGTGTACACGGATCGCGAGGTATACAAGTGCCTGCAGGATACAGCCTACTCACCGACAGACTACGCACAGGCCTGGCAGGCTGTGTAAGGAGGAAAGTATGGATCAGGAATACACCTTTACAGTGAACGCCAAAGAGGCCGAAGTAATTCTGGAGTCGATAGCGGAAATGCCTTTTAAGAAGGTCGTGGATCTATTCTTCAAGCTGCGTCAGCAGGTTCACGAAGCCGGTACCCCCAATGAGGCAGGCAACGAATGAGGTATGTGTTTTCATTCGACGCGTCAGAGGCTCAGCTGATCATCGATTCACTTGTCAAGCTGCCCTATTTCCAGGTAAGCGCTTTGCTTGCAAACATCCAGGAACAGGTGAGGAATCAGCCGAGAGCGCCTGTTTCAAGCATAGAACCCCTACAATCAACGATCGAACAACCCCCAGAGAGGAGCGATGGCATGTGACAGGAGCTGATCAATTAACCCAATGGGCGAGAACCGAAATCGGCTCGCCCTATATTTTTGGCGCGGCGGGGCAGAAGTGCACGCCGGCCTACCGCCAGCAGGTGATGAAGAGCAAGCCGGAGTACGCCGAGGCTATCCAGAGAAATTGCCCGGTACTGTCGGGAAAGAGCACGTCCTGCAGCGGCTGCAAGTACGAAGGCCGAAAGGCCTACGACTGCCGAGGCCTGACGCGTGAGGGGCTTCGGGCAGTGACCGGCCGTCCCATTATGGGGGCGGGGGCGACCAGCCAGTGGAATGATGCGAGCAACTGGGAGATCAAGGGACCCATTCACGCAATGCCGGAGAGGCCTTGCATCGTCTTTGTCCAGAAGGGCAGCACCATGAGCCACACGGGGATTTACATAGGCGGGGGTGCTGTCATACACGCAAGCGGGCACAACAGTGGCGTGATTGATAGCCCCATGCCGCGCAGCTGGACACATTACGCGATTCCGATTGGGCTATACGAGGAAGGAGAAACTATCGTGGAAGATGCATATTTGATCCGCAGACGGGATAAGGGAGAGAAGATCAAAAACCTTCAGGAAGGTTTGATGAAGTTAGGTTATGCCCTGCCACGCTTTGGCGCTGATGGCGACTTTGGTGCCGAAACAGAAGCCGCCGTGAAGCGATTCCAGCAGGATCATGGCCTACCCCCGGACGCGGTCTGGGACAGTGAATGTCAGGCGGCCTTGAGCGCTGCGCTTACAGCTATGACACCGGGGCAAGATAAGTTCCCCCTTGCCTCTTTGGACCGTCTCATTGACCTGCTGATGGCCCACCGGATTGGCCTGGACCAGGCGCTGGAAGAATTAATGGACGCTCGCGATTTGACTGCCTAGAAAAGAGGAGATTGACACATGGAGCAGACGACGCTCGATACGATTCTGAAGGTCAGCGCTGCCCTCACAGGCGCCATCATCGGCTGGATGGCTGTGTTCCGGCCGCTGTGGGAA